>JBGCFJ010000108.1:0-58535 GCA_045106885.1 Saprospiraceae bacterium | reverse complement strand
GAATAATTATAATGCGTATTTTTTTACTTTGCAGATTATCAAATTTTATATTTTCCATATTCTATATTTTGATTAAGTTACTTTTCAAGGTTTCTGTCTCTATAAGTCTTCGAAAAAAGAAGTGTGACATTTTTTATAAATTATTTTTTGATTCTTTGATAATACTTAAAAAAGTAGCTTAGACCTCTGGTCTGAGTAGCACGAAACCACTACTCAGACCAGAGGTCTAAGCTACATTGACTCTACTGCAAAATTTGTCAAAGAAAACATTTTTTAAAATTAAATGTCACATAAACTAGTCGGTTAACTTATAGGTATAAAAGGGGTCTTCCAATTATCCGTAGACTCATTTCTTTTTCTTCTGATAACTAACGTTCTTTGCAGTAGCAAAATCACAGGTACTCATGGAAAAAAAGAATTTTGGTTTATCTGCAAATGCTTTTCAAGCATTGGTAATGGCGTTAAAAGCGGGTGATGAAACATTGTATGAAAAAATTTTTCTAGCACATTTTCAAGACTGTCGGAACTATTTACAGCATAAATTTCAAGCAAGTCAGGAAGATGCTTATGATGCTACGATGGATGCAATGGTTGTTTTTTGTAATCGCTTAAAGGCGGATAAAATTCAATATGGCAACTTACGGTTTTTATTTACACAGATTGCAGGGCAAATTTATGTACGATGGATTAAGAAAGAACAACTAAAAACAACCTTAGAACTAGTAGATTTACCAACACCGAGTGCCACTATTGACAAAGAAGCTTTGCAATTATTAAATAAGGCTTGGACTTTATTAGGCGAAAATTGTGCAGCGTTACTCAAAGCATTTTACTATGGAGGCGTTACGCTACAAGAGATTGCCATACAAAATGAAAAATCACCTGCTGCCATTAGAAAACAAAAACAAAGATGTGTCGAACAATTGCGTCATTTATTTCTTAAAGTTTCCTAAATTTTTGTGATGGATTTAGATAAGTATAAACAAGGAAAATTAAGCGAAGAAGAATTAGACCTTTTTACAGGAGAGTTAGTAAGAGCTAAATTTAACCAAGCCCAAAAAGAAAAATGGACCAAAAAATTAGCTACCGAACATAAAATTGAAAGGACTAAACCTAAGGTTAAATTTTTCCAATTACACTTTCGAAAATTAGCAATTGCCGCTTCCTTCTTATTTTTATTGTCATTGCTTCCTTTTCTACAAGATTATTTACAACCCGAAGCTCAACGATTAGCAAATAATTATCTGGAAAATAGATTATCCTTACCTGATAATAAAAGAAGTACTACCTCAATAGAAATAGCCGACTTAAAAAAGCAAGCGAAAAATGCTTATAATAACCAAGATTACGAAACTGCTAGTCAAATTTATGAAAAGGTATTAAATAGTAATGCGGTCGAAAACGAAGATTTTTTATTTGCAGGATTGAGCTATTTATATGAAGGGAAATCGGCAAAAGCAGTAGAAAAATTAGTATTGGCACAAGCAAAAATAGCGCAAGGAGAAAAATTTTGGGAAGAAACCAATTGGTTTTTGAGTTTAGCCTATCTTAAAAATAAAGACTTAATTAAGGCGAGGCAACAACTAACGCAAATCATTCAAACAGATGGTTTTTATAGCGATAAAGCACAAAAAATACTTTTGACATTATAAGCACAAACTGGTAGTAAAGCCTTCAGGCTTTCCTGTAAAAGGTCTTTAGACCTATTTTATCATGCACATTTCCGACCTGAAGGTCGGGCACGGGAAAGCCTAAAGGCTTTGCTACCAGTTGTCTGCGACCTTAGATAGAATAATATGAAACAACAACGAAAAAATCCCATCTCCCTCTCCAAAAAAGAAATGCAAAAAGTTGGCTATAAAGTCATTGATACCATCGTGGAGCATTTAACGGAAATGGAAGACCTTAAAATTCATGCACAACAATCTCCTGCTTATTTAAATGAAAAATTAGGGGGTAACATCCCCACAAAAGGACAAAATCCATTGGCATTAATCGAACAAGCCAAGCAAGAAGTTTTTGGAAATGTTTTGCATGTAGACCATCCTCGATTTTATGCTTTCATTCCTTCGCCTGGCAATTTTATGGGCGTCATGGCAGATACTTTAGCCAAAGGTTTTAATGTATTTAATGGGCATTGGTTAGCAGGGTCAGGTTCAGCAGCTGTAGAGCGAATTACGATTGATTGGCTAAAAGATATTTGTGGATTTCCGAAGACAGGAGGAGGTTTATTTTTAAGTGGTGGCTCAATGGCAAATTTGTCTGCTATTGCAACCGCTCGAAAAATTAAATTGCAGGATGAAGGGAGAAGAGGCGTTGTCTATTACTCCCAACAAACGCATTCTTCTTTAGCCAAAGGCTTAAAAGTATTGGGCATTGGTGAAAAATATCGACGACCAATTCCGATTGATAAGGATTTAAAAATTGATTTAAGGGCTTTAAAAAAGGCAATTAAAAAAGATATAAAAAATGGGTTAACACCTTTTTGTATCGTAGCCAACGCAGGAACGACCAATGCAGGGGTAGTTGACCCATTAAATAAAATGGCTAAAATGGCTAAAAAATATAATTGTTGGTTACATGTAGATGGAGCTTATGGTGCAGCAGCTATGTTAACGAGAACAGGTAAAAGGGCATTAAAAGGCATCGAAAAAGCAGACTCGCTAACTTTAGACCCACATAAATGGTGGTTCCAACCAATGGAAATAGGCTGTTTATTAGTAAAAAATGCCAACCATTTAAAAACAACTTTCCAAGTGTCCGCAGAATATTTAGAAGATACCAAAGCCAAAGGGTTGGAGGAAATTAATTATTATGACCACGGCATTCAATTAACCCGTTCTTTTCGGGCTTTAAAATTATACCTCTCCCTAAAAACTTTTGGGCTGAAGGCTTTCAAAAAAGCGATTCAAAAAGGGATAGATATGGCAGAATACACCGAAAAACTATTAGGTCGGGAAAAAGATTGGAAAATTATTACCCCCGCCCAATTGGGTATTATCAATTTTGTTTATGCACCGACAGGAGCTAGTTTAGCAGCAATAGATGCTTCCTCTAAGGCAATTGCTGAAAAGATTATGCAGGACGGCTTTGCCATGATAACGACAACGAAAATTAATGATTTGACCGTTTTGCGAATGTGTCCGATTCATCCAGGATTGATGAAGGCAGATATTAGGCAGACTATAGGGAAGTTAAAAGAATTTGCGCAGTAGGCAGGCAGCAGTGGCAGTAGCAGTGGGCAGTGGGCAGTGGCAGTGGGCAGGCAGCAGTGGCAGTAGGCAGTCAGCAGTGGCAGTGGGCAGTAAAACCTTGATTTTCAATGCTAAAATTTTGCCTAAACACAGTTATTTGAACAGTCTCGAACCACAAAAGAATCAAAAGTACACAAAAGTTAATTTTTCTCCTTTTGTGGCAATTCTTTTATGTACCTTCATGCCTTTTGTGGTTCAATAAACTTTTTAAGACCGTATACTATATAAACTATCTACGACTGCTACGGCTTTTAAAAATACTCATTATCCAAAGAATGACAATTGCGCCTACTGTAGCAGATACAACCATACCGACTAAGTTTTCTGGTAAACTCACTCCAAATGTATCGTCAATAATTTTTACTATGCCTTTACCAGGGCTAACTTTTAACCAATTAAAAATATGACCACCAACAACGGCGCCCGCAATACCTAAAATAGCATTGATAATAAAGCCAAAATTATCCCCTCGAATGACTCTTGCCGCTAATGAACCTGCAATGGCCCCAACGATAACCATGACAATTAAATTAAAACCGTCTCCCTGTAGTAAGTTTTCCATATTGATATTATTTTAGTAAAAAGAAGGTAGCACTACCAATCTAAATTTTTGTAGTTGCTAGAACAAACGCTAAAATAGTTATTTTTTTATAAAATAGTCAGATTTATGGTACGTCTAATCGTAGCATGGAAATTCATTTCCAAGAGAAAAAATTAATTGGAAATAAATTTCCAACCTAAGAATAGTAATTAGGTAAAGGCTATTTGCTCAACGCTTTTAATTCTGCTTTCATCGCTATTTTTCGTCGCTCCTCTTCGATGACGACAGGTGCAGCCACTCTAGAATCACAATTAGGCATAGAGCAGCGTTCGCAAGTGGTGTTAACCGTTCTATGTTTTAAATCGGGGTCACTTAAGAAATTAAAGATACTTCGTAATTTGGTATTTAACCGAAAACCAACGGTGACACTTACACTTTCTTTAGGGTTGTGGAAATCTGGTTTAGCCAATGAAATACATAAATATTCATTTTCAGATTCCCAATATTTCGAGATTTGCACATTGACCAATTGCTTAATGCTAGGGTCTAATGCCATATTCATTCTCAGTTTCTTCAAAATTTTAATAGCGACCCAACGATGGCAATAATGTTCATTCAATAAATTTCCGTAAGGATTATGCAATTGACCTAGATGCAATTCTTGGGTCATGACAAACTGTTTTAAATCCTGACTCCCCGTCATCCGCTGGAAAAACAATTGTTCGATACCAAAATGATGCGGTAAAATATTTAAAAGTCGTTTGAGTAACGTTTCTTGGGTCACATCATATTTCTCCATTAATTCTAGAAATAATTCTGGTCGCCAAGTATTTTTTTGTACAATCGTCCGAAAATCTTTCGCCAATGTTTCCTCTTTCATTAATAAGGAGACGGCAAAATAAGAAGCAAAAAAATTATTTAATATTTTCTCAAAAGAAGAGGTTTGCACCATTCTAGTTTCCAAAGGGCGAGTTTTATAGCCCATATACTGAAAGCCTAGTTCTCTTGCCAATAAAAAATTCTTTTGAGAATCTTCCAAACCTTCATTAATCATCAAAACTTTACGCTTTGGTGCATATAAAGACCGAATGTTTTTTAAATTTTCTTTAGTTGGCAAAGTAGTTCTATCTACTTCAATGCCATATATATCAGCTAATTTAGCTTCCAAATAATCTCTAGTATATGGTAACGTTTCAGGTACACCATATTCTGCTCTAAATTCATCGACCGCTTTTTCTAAATCTTCAAAATAATTATTGTGCATATCTTGGTAAGCACGCAAGGCTACCTCATAAAATTCATCTTGCGTAATCTGATAATTTCGGCGAATCTGGAAAATAGTACCAATAAAAGCGTTGACTTTATCTGGGGTATTCGTAAATAATTCTACTAATTTTTTAGGGCTAATGCCAAATTCATCTAGCGGGAACAATTTGAAAAAATCAGAACTCATTAAATCTATAACTGGCTGTAATTTTTTGGAGGCATGAGTCGAGACCATAAAATCGTAGTCCACTCCAAAGGCATCTGCTAAAACAGTAATCTTATTAGGTTTCGGATATTTTTTACCTTTTTCTATATCACTCAAATAAGATAAAGAGAGTCCTGTTTTATCTTGCAATTGTTGATAAGATAAACCTTCCTGTTGTCGCAAATAGCGCACCTTAAACCCAAAAATCATCTTTATTATTTGATTATCATCTATCATAGAAAAATTATTTTTTATTCATCCTTATCGCTTATAGCGAAAATTTCGCTCCAAAAAGTGTTAAAGTTTAATTCTTCCTAAAAAAGAAAAATATTTCTTGAAATCCTCTTTTAGCCTAGTAAAATGTGGTAAAAGGCTGCAAAATAGCGAAAAAATAGTAGTTTCTGTGTTTTTACCAAAAATAAAATAAGCCTAATTGATAAATAAACTCTATTTGAGAAATAAATTATTTTAGCGAAAATTTCGCTAATTACGAAAAAATGGTATAGATTGTGCCTGTAATTAATCATCAAAAATAAATTGGTAATTTTTCTTTGATGTATTTGTAGACATAATTTTTAAAAAAATAAAGTATTTATTTAGCAAAAGGCTTAGTGCATAGGGCGGAGGCATCTAAATGAACAAATCGTTGATAAATTTTAGGTTTACAAGAGAAAATCTTTCAAAAATAAATAGATTTCTCCTTTGCCCTACGCCCAATACCTTTTGCTGAATAGGTACAAAGTAAAGTCCTTTTCCTAACGAACAAAATAGAATATCATGACAATGCTTAAAACAGTTTTCGAGAAAAAATTTAATATTAAATGTAAGGAAGCTCATTGGAATTTAGCGCCTGAATTATTAACGGAAGCATCCATTAAACAAGGACATGGTATTTTGTCTGACCAAGGTGCATTGGTCATTGAAACGGGAGAATTCACAGGACGTTCTCCAAAAGACAAATTTATTGTCAAAGATGCTATTACAGAGCATACCGTAGATTGGAATGACATCAATCAATCTATTACTATTGAACATTTTCAAGGTTTAGTAAAAAAGATGTTGGCTTATGCGGAAACACAGGAATTATACATTCAAGATGTTTTTGCTTGTGCAGATGCTCGCTATAGGTTGAATGTAAGAGTGATTGCACAATTCCCTTGGAGTTGCCAATTTGCACATAATATGTTCCAGAATCCAAGCGCTACAGAAATAGAAAATTTCAACCCTGAGTGGACCGTTTTATGCTTACCAAAATTCATGGCTATTCCTGCGGAAGATGGTACTCGTCAACATAATTTCACAATTGTTAATTTTTCTCAAAAGCTAGTCATAATAGGAGGGAGTGGTTATACTGGAGAAATCAAAAAGAGTATTTTTTCTGTTTTAAACTATACCTTACCCTTACAAAAAAACGTCTTGCCAATGCATTGTTCTGCCAATGTTGGAAGGGACGGAGACACTGCTATATTTTTTGGTTTATCAGGAACAGGAAAAACAACGCTTTCTACGGACTCCGAAAGAAAATTGATTGGCGACGATGAGCATGGTTGGTCTAAAGAAGGTGTATTCAATTTTGAAGGTGGTTGTTATGCGAAGTGTATCAACTTGAGTGCCGACAAAGAGCCAGAAATTTATAAAGCGATTCGACACGGAGCGATTCTAGAAAATATCAAATTTAAAGAAGGAACTCGTACCCCTGATTTTGACAATACGGATATTACTCAAAACACTAGAGTTTCTTACCCTATTCACCATATTGTTAATATTATGGCACCTTCTAAGGGAGGCAATCCAAAAAATATTTTCTTCTTGACTTGTGATGCATTCGGAGTGCTGCCTCCTATTTCTAAATTGGACAGTGCGCAAGCAATGAAGTACTTTTTGTTAGGCTATACCGCTAAAGTTGCAGGTACAGAAGCAGGCGTAGTCGAACCACAAATGACTTTTTCTTCTTGTTTCGGCGCACCATTTTTACCACTAGCACCAGCACATTATGCACAGATGTTAGGGGAGAAAATGGAAGAACACAACACCAACGTTTGGTTAGTCAACACAGGCTGGACAGGTGGTGCTTATGGCGTAGGTAGTCGAATTAAATTAAGCTATACTAGAGCTTTAATTCAAGCAGTATTAAAAGGAGGATTAGCAGAATTACCATTTAGGAAAGAAACTGTTTTTGGTTTAAATATTCCAGTTTTATGCCCTGGCATACCAAATAGCATCTTAGACCCAAAAAATAATTGGGAAGATAGAATGGCTTATGAGACAACGGCTAAAAAATTGTTAGCCGCATTTGAAGAAAATTATCAGCAACATCACGCAGAAGACGTGGCAGAAGTCGCTTTAGTATAAGCTGTAACTTGGTTATATTTATTAGCGTAAGCAATAGTATTTCATCAAATTATTGAAACGCTCCGAATAAATAAGCGTCCAATCGGACAAACTATTGGGGCGAAAAAATCACTATCTCATGAATCAAATAGTAACTTTAGACGAATTCATCATTCGCCGCCAAAATGATTTTCAGTATTCAACAGGTGAATTAACTGGCTTGTTAAGAGACATTGGTGTCGCTGCTAAAATCATCAATCGAGAGGTTAATAAAGCAGGCTTATTAAATATTTTAGGTGCTGCACAAACACAAAATGCATCTGGAGATAGTGTACAAAAATTGGATTTATATGCCAATGAAAAACTAATTGCTTGTTTAAAAAATAGTGGAGAATGTTGTGGTATTGCCTCAGAAGAAAATGAAGAATTTATCCCTATTGAAGGCATCAATGGCAAATCAGGCAAATATGTAGTCGTATTCGACCCTTTGGACGGTTCTTCTAATATAGATGTGAACGTTTCAGTTGGAACTATTTTTGGTATTTATCGCCGAAAAAGTGAAATAACCGACACGGTACAATTAAAAGATTTTTTACAAAAAGGGTCAGATTTAGTCGCAGCGGGCTATGTTTTATATGGCACTTCTACCCTGCTCGTTTATTCTACAGGTAATGGCGTAAATGGCTTTACCTTAGACCCAACGATTGGGGAATTTTGCTTGTCTCATAAAAATATCCAAATTCCTAACAGAGGAAATTATTACTCCGTCAATCAAGGATATTACTTGAAATTTGATGTAGAAATGCGCCGATATATAGACAACTGCTGTGACGAAAATTTACGTTTGCGCTATATAGGTTCGATGGTATCAGATATTCATCGAATTCTTTTCCAAGGTGGTATTTTTCTCTATCCAAATACTAGAAAATACCCACAAGGAAAATTGCGCTTATTATATGAGTGCAATCCATTATCGTTTATTGTAGAACAAGCAGGAGGGAAAGCAATGAGTTGTCAATTAGAACGAATTTTAGATTTGCCGATTACCCAATTACATCAAAAAGCAACGATTGCGATAGGTTCACCAGATATGGTAGATGAGATGAAAACGTTTGTGGAGCGATATACTTTGCCGCCTTTGGCACATTCTAAAAATGGCGCTCCTGCAACCAATGGAGCAGTTTCTGAACTAGTATAAATATGATTTTAAATTAAACGTATTCTAGATTTAGTTAGTAAGGCGGCAATCGTGATGATTGCCGCCTTATTTTTTTATGATTAAGTGCCCGCTAAAAAATGATATTAAAACAGTATTTAAAGTAGCATCTAGCTCGTCAAATCCGTTGTCTTCATTCATCCGTTGGTTTGTTTTCTACCAACGGATAAATGAAGGCAACGGATAATTGTATATTTTTAAATTGCCTATCTAGTAGCAAAATTGCCTACATCTTTTAACCCACTACACATTAACATCGTTCCTCTTATTTACAAAAGATAATTCTAGAAGTAGTTAATATTTTCTTTTTTGGATAGCAAACATGGCTTAAATCAAGTCAATATAATTTATAAAATACTGATTATCAATTTTTTATGGCATCAAATAACTAAAATTAGTCATAGTCTCAAAATGATTTATAAGTCATTTTTAAAATAAATTTAAATTTTCTATACGAAAATTTTAAATATTTAATGTTTTGGCATAGGCTTTGCAATATTGTAATCAAATACTTATACCCCCCGAATAGTTGTCTCAATTACTCGAAAGTATTTGTACGGGGTGCATACTTGCTTGCTAAGTGTGTGCCTTTTTTTTTATGTCTAATCTATAACAAAACTTAGACGTAAAGTTTTTGATATTTAGGAAAGAAATAGGTCGTTCGCCCACCAATTTTATCCGTTTTAATTTTACTTTTCCCATCTGGGGCAATTGCCCCTTCTTTACGCCATTGCCAAAACCAATCATCTGGGTAATCTTTATAGTCGGCAGTTCGGTCAATAGCTTTTTGTAAAATTTCTTGGGTTTTTTGAATAATATTGGTGAGCTGTCTTTTAGAGAGTTTATTCACTTTAGAAGCAGGATGAATTTTTAATTGATAAAGTACTTCGTCAGCATAGAGGTTGCCAACGCCAGCCAATTGTTTTTGATTGAGTAAAAAGCCTTTAATTGATGCTTTTTTATTATTGGTTTTTTCTAAAAATTCTTTAGTAGAAATTCGTAAGGCGTCTGTTCCTAGTTTAATCTTATTTAAATAAGCCGTTCTATCTTCTAAGTAGCGAATTTTAGCAAATTTTCTAGGACAGTCAAATCCCAAGCGGCTACCATTTTCAAAATGAAAAGCAAATCGTTCGTGTTTAGGTTGGTCTAAATCATCTGTATAATATTTAATATCCCCCGTCATTCCAAAATGTAGCAATACATTATGCCCATTATCTAGTTCCCCAAAAAGATATTTTCCTTGCCGATAAGAACTAATAAAAGTAGTCCCTTGCAATTTCTCCGCAAACTCCATCCCATTAATATCTTGAATAATCTTATCATCATGCACCACGACTTCTCTAATTTTCTGCTTCAGAGCAGTACCATCGAAATAGCGTTGGAAAGTATTGACTTCAGGTAATTCTGGCATTGGTGTAGTGCGTTTATAGGTTTGTCCGATTTATCGGCGTAAATTGAATTATAAATTATATCGTATTTGTAATCAGAAATATAGGAAAGAGTTTAGAGAGGTTGAGTGCTTTATGGTGCGCGTCTAATACATCCGTGATACCCTACAGCCGCAATACATTCACAGCTCAGAGAGCCCTGTTACTTCTGTGATACGCCTCCATCCGTGATGCCCTATATCCGTGATATTTCTCAGCCGCAATACATTCACAGCTCAGAGAGTCCTGTTACATCCGTTGCCGAAATCCACTGCCAAAAAACTACTCAGGCTGGAAGCCTAAGCTACAAAAAAATAGGTTACCCAAAGTGTCGCCAAGCCAAAGCCGCTGCTCCCAAAACACCATCATATTTTTGCCCCATATCAGAAATTATCAATTTAATTTTCCCTCGAAATGCTTGAAAAATTCGCTTTTCCATACTGTTTCTTGTAGGAATTAATAGTAAGTCACCTGCTTTGGTCAATCCCCCTGCTAGAATAATTGCTTCTGGATTAAAATATGCCCCTGCATCTGCTAATTTGGTGCCTAAAATTTCTCCTGTATATTCAAAGGCACGCATAGCAATAGGGTCACCCTCCAAAGCGGCCTCTGCAATCATTTTACCCGTCAATTCATTATAGCTATAATCTCTTAAGACACTAGGCGTTTTCATATCTGCCATTAACTTAAACACCGTCCTTTTTATGCCGTTAACAGAAGCATACGTTTCCAAACAACCAGTAGAACCACAGTTACAAAGTCGCCCATCAGGATTAACATTCACATGTCCCATTTCACCAGCCATGCCTTCATGTCCTAATAATAACTCCCCATTAACGATAAATCCACTTCCTACACCAGTACCAAGTGTCAAGACAATAAAATTTTTCATCCCTTTTCCGACTCCATATTCTTGTTCTCCTATTGCCACTAAGTTAGCGTCATTGGTAATCACGACTTTCGTACCTAATGCTTTTTCAATGGCATTTACTAAAGGTACAATTTCTCCCCACTGGAAATTAACCGCCTTTTCCATATTCCCCGTATAAAAATTAGCATTCGGCGCCCCTAAACCAATTCCCTCTAAAGTAAAGTCTTCTTTAATGCTTTCTTTAAGTGCTTTAAATTTACTGGATAATTGATTGATAAAGTGAATGAAATCTTTATCTGCTAGTGAAGGGAAAACATCCCATCCTAGCACTGTTCCATCTTTTCTGACAAAACCAATTTTTGTTTGCGTACCACCTAAGTCAATTCCTAATACAACGTTGTTATTTGCAGCCATTTATTTTGAGATACGAGCGGAGAGAACAGAGAATAAAATTCCCATCTCTATTCTTTCTTCTTTATGCTCTATTCTTAAAAATCCAAATTGGCTGCAAAAATACAAAAAAGTAATAATTATTGTACTTTTTACACTAAGTACTTTTTTATTTATTTTTATTAAATTTAGGGATACCTTTAATTTTGATTAATAATTCTTTTTAGCAATGCTTAATTTCAGAGAAATATTAGCCCGATTAGCCTTCCCACTAGTAATGAGTGACGGAATAGGGGCAACTTTTTATTTTATTCATTTAAAAGGTATGGCGATTAATGCGGTGACTTTTCCAGTTGTGCAGCTTTAGAGATTACTAGAGAACGATTGAATTTATTACGCAGTGGTAAAGCTGTTAAAATAGTTTGGAAATTATTGATTTGATGGATGAAGCAGGGAATGCTTTGGGCACTAAGGTGGAAGTGATTATTCCTGTTGAAGAGGATTGATATAAGGAAGAGTACGGAGTGGGTAGAATTAATAATTCCATCCACTCCACACGCTTCCAATGGCTTTAACTAGCAGCTAAAGCTCTTTTCTTTAATTTAGCAGCATTCTTAGTAGTTGGTCTAGCTTTGCCATTTGACCCACGTCGAAGTTTACCTTTTTTAGATTTTTTATCTCCTCTACCCATAATAAAATAGTTTTAGTGAATTATTAGAAATGATTATAAAAGCATGTTGGACAATCTCAATAATTAGAGATAATCCCAGCGAAAAATAAGAATAGAACCAAAGCTCCATCTTTCATTTAAGCAGTTGCTTAATTAAATCGCAAAATTTGCGACTGCAAATGTAGTTGCTCTGTTAATTGTAGTCAATCTTTTCGCTATAGTTTTTTAAAAAATAATATTAATTGAATGACTATGTGAATTTAATTTTGCTTTTTTTTGTAAAAAAGCCATATTTACAGGAAGAAGTGAGTTGATGAAAGAAAGTTTACCTTATCTCCTCATTAACTCATTGCCTTCTAATCAAATTCACAAACCACTTTAAATAAAACGATTATGTCCACTTCCGTTAAAAATAAAAAAGCAGCAATTCTTGATAAGCAAAAGAAATATCTTTTTCCAAACCATATTTTATATTATACAGAACCTTTGCCTTTTGACCATGGAGAAGGCGTTTTTTTATGGGATACAGAAGGTAAAAAATATTTAGATTTTTTTGGCGGAATTTTGACTACAAGTGTTGGGCATAATCGAAAAGAGGTGACAACGGCAGTACAACAACAAACCGAAAAAATCATTCATTCTTCTACGCTATATCCAAATGAAGCGCATGTGAATTTGGCAGAAAAAATGGCGGAATTAACCCCAGAAAAACTACAAGTTTCTTTCTTTACCACTTCTGGAACTGGTGCCAATGAAACAGCGGTTGTTTTGGCACAAACGCATACGGGCAACCAAGAAGTTATTGCCCTTCGTCATGCTTATCACGGGCGGTCAGCTATGGGGATGTCTTTGACAGGCGTTGGTACTTGGCGAATTGGCGGAACAGCTATAGGCAGCATCAAACATGCCCTAAACCCATACTGTTATCGTTGTCCGTTAAAGATGACTTATCCAAGTTGTGGCGTGGCTTGCGCGCAAGATGTGGAAGAGGTCATCAAAACAACTACTTCTGGAAAAATTGCCGCTTTTATTGCAGAACCAATTCAAGGGGTTGGAGGTTTTATTACACCACCAGCAGAATATCTAAAAATTACCAGTGAAATCGCCAAACATTATGGTGGACTAATGATTTCGGATGAAGTACAAACTGGTTTTGGACGAACAGGAGAAAAATGGTTTGGCATCGAACATTCGGATGTAGAACCAGATATTATGACGATGGCAAAAGGAATTGCTAATGGCTTTCCATTAGGCAATACGATAACGACACCTGAAATTGCACAAAGTATGCTAGACGCTCAATTAACCCTAAGTACTTTCGGTGGAAATCCTGTAGCTTGTGCCGCTTCTTTGGCAACGATGAATGTATTAGAAAAAGATGCGGATCCAAGCAGAGTAGCCGAATTAGGAAAAATGCTACGAACAGGTTTAGACAAAATGCAAGAGAAATATACCATTATTGGAGATGTAAGAGGTCGTGGTTTAATGCAAGGATTAGAATTGGTCAAAGACCGCACAACCAAAGAACCTGCAGCAGCAGCCACCAAACATTTATTTGAGGAAACTCGGAAATTAGGTTTGATTATCGGTAAAGGTGGACTTTATGGAAATGTCGTTAGAATTTCGCCACCAATGACCGTTAATGAGGAAGAAATAGCGATGGCTTTGGATGTTTTGGATAAGGCTTTTAAGGTGGTGCAAGGAGCGGTTTAACATTATTAATTGTTGTATCAATTTAAATTCTTTTGTTTTATTTTTAATAAGGGATTTGGCAAAAAATAACCTACGCAACAATACTATATGTTTTAAAAAAATAATTCATGGGGCTGGATAATTCGTGGGGGAATTTCGTTACTAATTTCCCCCACGAATTATCCAACCCCACGAATTTACGTAGGTTATTTTTTCGTTTTCCCTAAATAAAAAATATTTGTTTTAATCTACTTACTATTTTTTATTTTTATAGGTATTTTTGCATATTTGCTCTAAGACGACAATTTTAGCGATAAATTGAGAAATACTAAACAGCATCAAAGAATGGATAAGAAGAAAGTAAGATTTATTGATTTATTTGCAGGAATGGGAGGCATGAAATTAGGTTTTCAAAATGCTTTCAAAAAACATGGCTTTGATACTGAATGTGTAATGACATCGGAAATAAAGCCTTATGCGCTTAAAACGTTAAAAGAAAATTTTAAAGGCGAACATTTTGTAGGAGATATATTTCAAGTAAAAAATGAGGACATTCCAGATTTTGATTTTTTGTTAGGCGGTTTTCCTTGTCAACCTTTTAGCGCAAGTGGTAAACGCTTTGGTTTTCAAGATACTAGAGGGACTTTATTTTTTGAAATTGAACGAATTTTAGCAGCTAAACAACCTTATGGGTTTATTCTTGAAAATGTAGAGGGCTTAATCAAACACGATTTAGCCAATAAAAAAGATAAAATAGGCCACACATTAAAAACGATATTATTTAAATTAGAAGAATTAGGCTATAAGGTAAGTTATCAATTATTAGACTCCATTAATTTTGCTTTGCCACAATCTAGAAAAAGAGTCTTTATTATTGGTACAAAAGACAAAGCAATTGATTTAACGAATTTTACTGTTCAACGAACTTTTGTCAAAGAAATTTTAGAATCAGGACTGCCAACAAGAGATACTAAATTTACTCGAAAGTTATTGCAAAATTATTCCATTGAAGAATTGTATGGTAAATCTATCAAAGATAAACGAGGTGGAAAGAATAATATCCATAGTTGGGATATTGGTATTAAAGGAAAAGTTAGTCTAACACAAAAGAAGCTGTTGAATCAACTGTTTAAAGAGCGCAGAAAGAAAAAATGGGCCATCGAAAATGGTATAGATTGGATGGATGGTATGTCCTTAACTTTAGCACAAATTAGTACCTTTTTTCCAAAGAAAAATTTGAAGGATTTATTAGATGATTTGGTAGCAAAAGGATATTTAAAATTAGAACATCCTAAAAAATTAGTTAAAGAGGAAACAGAGAACGGAGGTATCAAAAAATATCGAGTATTTGACGAACAATTACCCAAAGGTTATAATATAGTTACTGGAAAATTGAGTTTTGAAATTAATAAAATTTTGGACCCCAACGACATAGCGCCAACCTTGGTAGCGACCGATGTTTCTAGAATTGCGGTAGTTGATGGTAATGGGTTAAGAGGGTTGTCTATCCGAGAAGGGCTACGTCTTTTTGGTTATCCTGAATGGTACGAAATACCTGTCAAAGAAAAAGAAGCTTTTGACCTTTTAGGAAATACGGTAGCCGTTCCTGTAATGGAGGCAGTCACTGATAGAATTGCTAAAGTTTATACCAATCAAGCTCACTTAACATTAAGTGCAATACCGGTATGATTTTCATAATTCTGTAGTACTTTTCTTAACCAATGAGAATTATCCAACCGAGTTTGAGCATATTGATAACGAGTATTATTCAGAGCTGCCAAAAATTTTTCTTTATCATTGAAGGGCTTGAATTTACTTCTGGTGGAATACCAAGTAGATGGCCTTAAATTATAAATTATCTTCTTTTTTTCTTGTACTTTAATTGGATAGGTACCACTTGGACAAGCCAATTCCCATATCTTTTTTAACCACACATTTTTAATACTTAGCTCACTTCCATTTAATTCATAAGCAAAGATTAAATAGTCCGAATCTATCCTATAAGCATCAGTTAATAAAGAATTGCAATAGGAATCAAAATTAGCTAAATCAAATCCTGGACCTCTTTTCCAATCGAATGTTTTAACTTCTAATAGACCTTGTTTTTGATTTTCAGTATTTAAATAAAAATCAGGGAATCTTTGGGTGTTTTCGTTTTCTAAGAAGTCAATTTCATTAGCTTTCAGCCACGCTTTTAACCACTCTTGCAATAAATTACCTACCGAATCTTTAGTTTCTACGGCAATGGTTAAATCTTTTAAGGTGAAATGAATCACCCCTTTTTGACCGATGATTTTATAATCTTCTACTAATTTTAGGTATAATTCTTTGGCTGTGAGTTTCATTTTTTTGTATTCGTTATCGACGATGTAAATGTAAGGAAACTATTTTGATTTAATTTATTTTGTTAAGGGACGAGGAAAATAATAACCTACCAGCCTGACGGATTCTTTTTCCTTTGCCGCCCATCCGCAAGCGGTTCACAAAAAGAAAAAATAACCTCGTCATTTCTGGTAGGTTATTTATTGCCTCGCCCCTAATCTTTCTAACTCTTGGTATATTTTAAGTTATGTTTCAAAATTTGGTTCTAGTACGATTAATTGATTTTGTGAGTAACAAAATATATTAAAAAAGTGGAAGACTATTATTTTTTTAGATAAACACTTCTAGAATAAGTATAAATATTTAGCAAATATTCTGTTATTCCCAATTATTACACTTTACCTAGGCATCTATAAAACAATTCCACTCGTTAAACAATTACTCTAATGACACAAATACCAACCAACAGTATAATCAAACCTAGCAATGAAGTATTTATTTTTCAGTCTACTAGTCGTTTTAGCTTTCACCAATTGCAAATCTGTCTATATCACACCAACAGGAAATTTCAGCGAAGACAAAGCTGCTAAAGCACCAGATTATACCAAGTCTGCTTATTGGGCCGCTTTACCGACTAAAAAAGATGAAGCAGATGGCACTCCCAAAGGCGTAGCAGACGAACAAGCCAATGCCAAAGTAGATGTCTTTTTCATGCACCCAACCATTTATACAGGACAGAAAGGAGATGACCAATGGAATGGCCCTGTGAATGACCCTGCTTTAAATAAAAGAGTCGATGAAAGTACGATTCGATTCCAAGCGAGTATTTTTAATGGTGTAGGAAAAGTCTATGCACCGAGATACCGACAAGCCCATATCAATGCTTATTATATTAAAGACCAAGCCAAGGCGAAAGAAATATTTGATTTAGCTTACGAAGATTTAAAAAATGCTTTTCAATATTATCTAGATAATTATAACAATGGCAGACCAATTATCATTGCTTCTCATAGTCAAGGGACTACGCATAGTCGAAGATTGGTGAAAGAGTTTTTTGACGGCACCCCTTTACAAAAGCAATTTGTAGCAGGTTATCTAGTGGGTATTCCCGTTTTAAAAGAGGAATTTGAGAATATTTCTGTTTGTCAATCACCTTCCGAAACTGGTTGCTTTACATCTTGGCGAACTTTTGAAAGCGGTTTTACACCTAAAAGTTATACTTCCGATAAAGTAGCAGTTACAAATCCATTAACTTGGACAACCGATGATACACCTGTTAATAAAACACAAAATAAAGGAGCAGTCTTAAGAAAATTGAAAAAGGTTTACCCTCAATTATGCAGCGCAAAAGTAGTTCCAGAAGACGGAATCCTTTGGGCAGATAAACCTAAGTTTTTTGGTAGTTTTTTATTAAAAGACCCAAATTACCATATCGCCGATTTTAATTTTTATTATATGAATGTGCGAGAAAATGCACAAGAACGAGCAGCCGCATTTTTAGCGAAATAATCATGGGTTTCGGGTACTAGGTGTCAGGTATCAGGTTATGCATGTGTCTAGCCCGATACCTAGTACCTCTCAACTGATACCTTAAAATAAAATCATGAAAAAGAGATATATTCTATCCGCCCTGCTTGCAGGTACACTTTTCTTTGGTCCAAAGGCGGAGTTTGAAACAGTTGATGGAAAAATTGACCCGATTAAGCTTTCAATTGAACAATTGGACGAATACATTCAAGAGAAAGAAGCCAAAGTGGTTAATCTAAAACCCAATAACGAAGCTAGAATTATTTGGGCAGATTCGGTTCGAAAAACGGAATACGCTGTCGTTTACTTACATGGGTTCTCCGCAAGTATTTGGGAAGGAGATGCCATTCATACGCAATTTGCCAAACGATATGGTGCTAATTTATACCTCGCTCGACAACAAGACCATGGCATTGATGATAAGAATACTTTTAAGAATTTGACCCCTAAAAATTATGTAGAATCCGCTAAGGAAGCCATTGCTATTGGGCAAAAATTAGGAGAAAAGGTCATTTTAATGTCTTGTTCTACTGGCGGTACGCATTCCTTGTATTTGACGGCACATAATCCAGAAATGGTGCATGCGCAAATTATGTATTCTCCGAATATTGCGATTGCTAGTGCTGCCGCTCAATTAACGACTATGCCTTGGGGAGAATATTTGACGGGGGCTATGGTCGGAGATTATGTAAAATCGGGTGCTTATGGCAAGCCAGAAATGCAAAATATGGCAACCATCCAATATCATTCTAAAGGAATTATTGCGCTAGAAGCATTATTGGAACAAACGATGATTCCTGAAACGTTTAACAAAATTAAATCACCGTATTTTGTAGGTTATTTTTATAAAAATGAAGAAGTACAAGACCCTGTTGTTTCTGTTGCAGCTATGTTAGAAATGGATAAACAAACAGCTACACCTGCCAATCAAAAACAACTCGTACCTTTTGCAAATGTGAATAATCATGTAGTTTGTTCTTTACGACAGTCGGAGGATATTGAAGCAGTTAGGAAGGCAACTTATAGTTTTGCAGAAAAGGTATTAAGAATGAAAGCAGTAGAGAAGTAATTATAAATTCTTATCTATTTGGCTAATTACAGTCTATTCAGGATTACCTCTTGGTCGTTTGCCATGTTTTTTCTCATATTTTTTTAACATACTCTTCTTCTATCTCTTTTGCTTTTGTGCGACCAATAATATTTATAAGCAGGATTTTGGCAGTAAACCTAAAAATACCTGCAACCCGATTATATAAATTTAATTGATAACGAATTCTTTTAGATAAGCCATCTTTTTCAATTGGGTCATCAGTTATGCCATATTTAAAGACTTCTTTTTCTTGAATATCATCAATTTGATAAAGATGATGGAGTTCATCGTTTTCATTAGAATTACCGTGTATAGGCATTGGTTTTAGTTGTTTGATTACAGTTTTATCGCTTTATCTCCCCAACCATCTTCATTAAAAAAAGTTTCATAAACATAAGCTGGCAAACGGTTTAATTCTACTTTGTTTTTTTGTAAATAAGCACGCTCTGCGAGATATAAAAGTGGAGTAAAAGATTTATTTTTTAATATTTTAGCAGGCGTTTTTAATATTTCCTCATAAGTCTTTTTTCCATTGGCAATAACGGCACAACGAATATATAAGAATTCATCTCCAGAAAAATACTTGCCTTTACCATAAGCATTTTCGCCAATATTTTCTGCAAATTTTTGACCATCTAAGGCATGTAATTTTTGGGAAAGAATATCTTGAAAAAGAAAAATTCGTTCGTTAGATTCTGTGCTTAAATAATTAATTACAGGTTTGATAATAGCTTCATTAATGTTTGTTTTTTTCCAATCCAACTTAGCGATTACTTGCCAGAACCAATCTTCTTCCTCTGAACTAAATGGTTGAGGACTTACTTTTATTTGAAGTTTTGCACCACGATATTTTTCCTTAATTTCTTCAATTAAGTCTGCACTCAAATCTTCAACATTGATATGGATAATTTCAGCCATTTAATTTTTTTAATAAAGATACAGTTTTTTAACAAGTAGTGGAATAAAATTAAAAACAAAACCCGATTGAAGCATTCTCCAATCGGGCTTAGTAAAATTTTAACCCTTTCGAGTTAAATCACCTATAACATCTTTATAAATTTCAGCTACTACAAAAAGTAGCAACCAAAATTTTAGCTTTTATTTGAGACCGTCCAGCTAACGGCATTTACTGCTAATTGCCTACTTTATTACTGTCTCTTATTCATTAATAATAGCACTTTTATATTTTGCAGTCCCTACTAATTTACTATAATCTTTCGCATCTTTTCTAGAAGCAGGGCCACTTAATCTAGCACCACCGATAGCGAAATCAAATTCTTCCCAGAATCCGAAGACCCCATCAGAGGAAGCAATTACAGAACCATCTACTTTTACTTTCCATTGACCGTCTCCGAAGTCACAGCAGATACCATCACCGTATTCATCGAAGATAACAAATGTGTAAATACCTGTTGGTAAATCAATATTCTTAGTCTTAGTTACGCCATTTTGTCCGTCTGCGAATGGGCCCCAAGATTTCACAATATTTCCAGTGCCATCTTCGATAGCAAAGCTTGTTTCAGAACCAAAATCATCTAAAGTTACTTTGATTTGTACTTGACTAGTGCTGCCTGTATCTCCGTCTCCATTATCACCGCCACCGTTATCATCACCACCAGGAAGGCTATAAGTAGAAATACTTGAATAACTAGTCCAAATATTATCACCACATCTAGTTCTCAATCGGTATTCGTAAGTCGTACCTGGTACTAAATCGTTCAATCGTTTTTGAGAATTAGTCCCTGCTTTTCTTGTCCAGTCACCTCCTTGTGGACGGTATTGAATTTGGTATCTAATAGCAGTTGGTACATCTTCCCAATCTACTCTAATATCTGTATCATTAATTTGTACAACAGAACTTGAAGTTGGTGCGGTACAGTCTGCTCCAGTATCGCCATCTTCGCCGTTGTCGCCTCCATCACCATCTCCATTGTCACCACCATTATCTCCGTTGCCGTTGTCTCCTCCGTCACCATTATCTCCACCGTTATCTCCATCTCCATTGTCTCCACCACCATCAGTTATTTCACCACATACAGTAGCTGGGTCTTTAAGGTTTAAATTAGCATTCATCCAACTTTCCATTACAGATGCTTGACCAGCGGTGAACATATACATACAAGCGTCATTCGTGTAATCCATATAATTCATGTGTAAATCAGCAGAACCACAAGATTGTATGCCTATATTTGGGCAACCACTATTATCAGAACCTTGTTCTGGTGTATCCGCAATGCCATCATCTTGATTACAACCTCCGCCCCATATATGGTCTAAGTTTAAATAGTGTCCCATTTCATGCGTTAAAGTTCGACCCAAATCATAAGGAGATTGAGGGCTTACACCAGTACAACCATTTCCTGCACCAAAAGCATCTCTGCTAATCACCACACCGTCTCCATTTCCACTGCCACCTAAAGGAGCGTAACCTAAATTTCCATCTGCATCGTTGACAATAATATTGATATAACCAGCCCAAGCATTGATTTGGTCGCCATTGGTTTGATTAACCGTTACGGCAGCATCTCCATCATTTAAATTAGCGCCAGAAGGGTGATTTTTAGAAGCCAAACAGAATTCAATACAAGCTTCTCCATTACTGACCCCAGGGAAAGTGGAAGCCGCAGTATTCACCCATTGTACGATGTCACTATTTTTTCCTTGAAAATCTGCGTTTAATATCGCAATCTGATTTTGTGCTAAAGCAACTAAACAAGCTCTATCTGCATTTGCACCTTGATAATGAACAGCTACTGGTAAGATTTTCGGGTTGCTGCAAAGTGCTCTACTTTCAGCAACATTTGTTTTTAATGCTCTAGCGAATTTAGCTTTTCTTTCTTCATAAGCTTTTCTAAAAGTATCGTCTTGTAGTAATTTTTCCGTATGGTCATGAGACGCACAAGCTCTTTTTCTTGCGGGGTTAGTTTCAAATACAGTTGTTTCGGTTTTTGTGATGGACTTATTATTAGTACCAGCAGCGAACTCCTGGTCTTTATTACAAGCTACCATTGCTAATGCGACTAAGGTAAGGACAAAGATTCTTTTTAAAATATTCATTTTAAGTAGGTGTTTTAAGTTACTGCTTTTGGCGGGTAGAGGAATGGAATAAAAATAGTCACTTCTTTTTGACTGGTCTTTTCTCCTTTATCCTACGTTGCAAAAATACTCATTATGCTAAGGCATGCATCCCGTCCGCAAGCGGTTCACGAGTTTACACTCGCTCATGTTTTTTGCGCCTTGTCTAAAGAAAAAAATACACACTCAAAATTGCAGTGCTCATTTATATTTCATTCCTAAACAGTTACTTTCGGTTTTAAAAAAAGATTAAATGAAGGTAGTTGTTGCACGATAAATTTATATTTGTTTTATTTGAGATAGTATTAATGTTTGCTAGCGAATCAATATTGTAAACAGGAATACTTTCTTTTCATGATTCAAAGGTATAGGCTATTTTCCGTCATTTTAGAGTGTTTATAGCAACGGTAATTAAAGTTATACTTATGTATGTTTTTTTTATACTTTCGGAAATGGCGGATAGGAAAAAATGCAGTTTTTATAGAGGAAATGCGTTTTTTGGCTATAAATGGTATTATTTGTAATTTTAGGGAAGTTGGTGACCATCCAACTTGTTTATATAAATGGATTCTTCGACAATTTTTGCATTTTTTGAAGAAGTGAAGTAAATCGAGACACTTTCAAAAGTGTCCGACACGTGGGACTACAAAACGAATACCTTTAAAGGAACTTCATAGTAACCCACAATTTTCACCGTAATGCCTTATTAGTAGACAAAATTATACTCATTCATGCTAAAAGCAACTTTTCAAAAATATACGCTACAATTCAAACAACCTAGCGGGACTTCTAGGGGCGTACTTCGCACTAAAGATTCTTGGTTTATTTTTTTACAACACAGCGATAATCCAGCTATTACAGGTATTGGAGAATGTGGTTTATTAAAAGGTCTAAGTGCAGACGATGTGCCAGAATATGAAGTCAAGGTAGCAGAAGTTTGTCAGACAATTAATAATCATGCCTATTGGTTAAGTGAAGGATTACGAACCTTTCCATCTATTCATTTTGGATTAGAAATAGCACTAAAAGATTTGGCAAACCAAGGGTCGAAAATTTTATTTCCATCAGATTTTACAGCAAAAGAAATGCCTGTTCCTATCAATGGCTTAATTTGGATGGGAGAAAAAAAATTCATGTTTGACCAAATCAAAACCAAATTAGCTGCTGGTTTTGACTGTATTAAATTAAAAATTGGCGCCATTGATTTTGCAGCAGAATTGGATTTACTAAAATACATTCGACAACAGTTTTCTGCCAAAGCAATAGAAATACGAGTCGATGCCAATGGCGCATTTAAACCCACCAATGCTTTAGAAAAATTAAAGCGACTTGCTGAATTTGACCTCCACTCTATCGAACAACCCATCAAACAAGGACAATTACCCGAAATGGCAGAGCTTTGTGAAAAAACACCGCTCCCCATTGCTTTAGACGAAGAGTTGATTGGTGTCTTTTCATCCGATAAAAAACGAGCAATCATTGAAACCATTCGACCACAATATCTTATTTTCAAACCTAGTTTTATTGGTGGTTATAGTGGCACTCAAGAATGGATTGACCTTTGCAAAAAATTTAATACGCCTTGGTGGATGACCTCAGCTCTGGAATCTAATATTGGCTTAAATGCTATTGCTCAATGGACGGCGGTTTTGAATAATCCGATGCCACAAGGTTTAGGAACAGGGCAATTATATACAAATAATATAGAGTCACCCTTGAAAGTAGAGGATGGAGGAATTTATTATAGTCAGGATGGTCAATGGAGTTTGAGTAATTTGAGGAATTGATAAAAATGAGTCAAATAGCGATTCCCCACGAATGGCAGTAGGCAGTGGCAGTGGCAGTAGGCAGTGGGCAGTGGCAGTGGCAGTGGGCAGTGGGCAGTAAAGCCTTGATTTTCAATATTAAAATTTTGCCTAAACACAGTTATTTGAACAGTCTATTCAGCATGTATGACATTGATATATAAAACCTTTATACCTGTTTCTATAAGAAAATCCTACTGCTAGATACCGCTCTTATTTTCATTCCAACAAACCTTTGTACCTCTAAACCTTTGTACCTCTAAACCTTTATACCTTTATACCTTTATACCTTTATACCTTTGTACCTTTGTACCTTTACCCCTCTAAACCTTTATACCTTTAAACCTTCACTCATGGGATTATTCAAAAAAGGAAATAAACTATACAGTATTCTTAATTTAAAATGCCCTCGCTGTCACGAAGGCGATTTATTCCATACTAGTACTTGGTCTTTTCAAGACATTACAGGCATGCCTGATAATTGTCCCAATTGTCAGCAAAACTATATGCCTGAGCCAGGCTTTTATTATGGTGCAATGTTTATATCCTATATATTCTGGGGCTTTTTTTGTGTCATTTTTGGAGGTACTTGCATTATGGGCTTAGGCTGGAGTGTTAATAAAACAACGTTAGTTTTACTGGGTATTTCTGCCATATTCTTTGTCTGGCTATTTAGAACTTCTAGAGCAGCATGGTTCAATGCAGTAGTGCATTATGATACTAAATTTGCTACTCGAAAATCATAAAAGTCACAATCAAATTTACTAGATTCTTTTCACCATGGAGAAACGAAGAACATTGAGTTAACGGAGTTTTTCTTGACGAGTATAGTTTAGAGCATGTTTAAAGGGATTAACATTTGGAGTCACAGTAATCCATTATAACCAGAATTTTCATTTTACGAATTCATCGTTCATCATTCATCGTTATAATTATGCCTTTCGATAGCAGATATGTTTCCTTATTAATGAATGGTATTAATTATACCGACGATAAATTACTAGCACCTAGTAGTGTAGGTATTTTGTCGAATAAAATTGGAGCTGACTGGCAACAAAGTTTACATCAATTTATTTTGGATTGGGTCGATAAAAAGGACTTTATTATAGTGAATACTTCTGGCTCTACTGGAAAACCTAAACAAATTCAATTAGCCAAAGAACGCATGATGAATAGTGCGTTTATGACAGGGAAGTATTTTGGTTTTAAAAGTGGACAAACTGCCTTATTATGTTTGCCTTGTGATTATATCGCTGGAAAAATGATGGTGCTGCGCTCAATAATGTGGGGCTTAGATTTACAATTAGTCCCGCCTACAGGCAACCCAATGGAAACGATTAACCAACCAATTGATTTTGCAGCAATGGTACCTCTACAAGTCATGACTATTTTTGAACAAAGTCCTGAAAAATTTAAATTAATTAAAAAATTAATCATTGGCGGCGGTAAAGTTGATGCACAATTACAAGCTAAATTACAAACAATTCCCACCGAATGTTATGCGACCTATGGTATGACCGAAACAATTACGCACGTCGCTATCAAAGGTCTAAATGGAAAACATAAAGCAGATTATTTTCAAGGCCTGTCTAATATTCAATTTGCTACAGATGCAAGAGGTTGTTTAACCATTCATGCCCCTCAATTAGCTCAAGAATTAGTGGTAACAAACGATATAATCGACCTGAGAAATAATCAACAATTTGAATGGTTGGGGCGGATTGATAATGTCATCAATACAGGTGGCGTAAAAGTATTTCCAGAAAAAATAGAGGCAAAACTGGAAAAAATCATTAACGTTCGCTTTTTTATTACTTCTTTTCAAGATAAAAAACTAGAAAATAAAGTTGCTCTAATCATCGAATCCAACACTTGGATAAAAGAAAAAATTAATGCGTTAAAACTTGATTTAAAGCAAGTTTTATCTAAATTTGAGCAACCAAAAGCCATTTATTTTGTAGCACAATTTGAAGAAACACCAACAAAAAAAATTCAGCGACAGCGAACAAAAGAAAAAGTCGAAAGGTTTAACTTATAAAACTTTCAGAAAATTCTGAAAGTTTGTATATTTGTTCTATTCTTCAAGATATGATTTACTAAATTTTTAGAATTGAGTCCATCTAAAACTTGTTGATTTGAAATTAGCTAAATCTTAAAGATTTAGCAAATTAAACCTATTGCTGAAAAAAATACTGTGAATACATTGATTGAATTAACACACAAAGACACATTCGCCTTATACCGATTACCCAATCAGTTGAACCATTTTTTTGTTAAGCAAAAAAATAACGGCTATAGTTTTTTGGATACGAATACCTTTAATAAAAAAGGATTTGTCTTTTATCCATTTACTCGCTCAAGCGGTAAGCCTAGTGTGTTCATCAAGAGTGAAGAAGTCATTAAGAACGCAGTCATTAATTTTCAATCTACGCATCACAACCCAGTTGTTTCTATTTCCAAGTCAACTTATATTGATAAGGTTAATCAGTTTATTGGAGCGACCAAAGCTCGTTTTAAAAAATTAATCTTTTCAAGAATCAAAAAAATAAATACGAAGCCAGGTAATCTATTTAAGCTATTTGAAGCGCTAAAATCAAGTTATCCGACCGCTTTTATTTACCTAGTGAATATTGCCAATGAAGGTTGTTGGATAGGTGCTTCTCCTGAAATTTTATATACGCAAAATGGGTTAGCGCATACTATGGCATTAGCGGGTACACAAAAAGATTTAGGATTACCTTTAGAAAAAGTACATTGGGGAAAGAAAGAAATTGAAGAACAATCCATTGTCGAACGATATTTTCAACGCATTTTAAAGAATCAGCAAATCACTTTCAAAAAGTCTAAACGACAAACCGTTAAAGCTGGAAATATTCTACACTTACGAACAGATTTTGCTTTTAATCCAAGAGGACAGGTTTATGAATTAGTCTCTGATTTACATCCAAGTCCAGCGGTTTGTGGCATGCCTAAACAATCTGCCAAAGAATTTATCATTAACCAAGAACCTCATACCAGAGATTATTACTGTGGCTTTTTAGGCCCTGTTAATTTACATAAAGAAACCAATCTCTATGTAAATTTGCGTTGTATGCAAGTGATGAAAGATTATTTTGCCTTGTATGTCGGTGGTGGTATCTTACCCGATTCTGACCCAGAAAAAGAATGGGAAGAAACAGAAATGAAAGCGAAGACCTTATCAAGCGTTATCGAAAAAGTATACTTTAAAGAATTAGTGTGAACAGTTTCCAGTTGCCAGTTTGGCGTCCTAGGCAGGAACAAACAACTGGAAACTGACAACTGACAACTGGAAACTGACAACCGCAACATGCTCTCAAACAAGCCACATATTCGTAACCTAGTAGAAATTTGTGCTTTAAAAGGCATTGAACAAGTCATTATTTCTCCCGGTTCTAGAAACGCTCCCCTTGTTATTTCTTTTGGTGAACATAGTAAATTCGATTGTATCAGTATTCCCGATGAACGAGTCGCAGGATTCTTTGCTTTAGGAATCGCTCAACAAACTCGCAAACCTGTTATCATTACTTGTACTTCTGGAACCGCTTCCCTAAATTTTGCGCCTGCTATTGCCGAGGCCTTTTATCAAAAAATACCTTTATTAATCTTAACAGCAGACCGTCCCGTAGAATGGATTCATCAAGGAGAAGGACAATCTATTGCTCAGCGGAATGTTTTTGCCAATTATGTCAAACGGAGTTATGAATTACCACAAGAAGTAAAAGATAAAGATGGCTTATGGAGTGCCAATCGGATTATTTGCGAAGCAATCGACCAAACTACCGAAGGAAGTGGTGGTCCTGTGCATATCAATATTCCTTTTCAAGAACCTTTGTATGATACTAAGGATTATACCCATTTACCATTACCAAAAATAATAAATACAGCGGCTTTTGAAAAAAGACTGTTACCAATACAGTTATCAACATTTGTTAATATCTGGCAATCCTCCAATAAAAAAATGATTTTAGGGGGACTATTGCCACTCGATAAGAGAGGGAATATTGCTTTAAATAAACAATTAAAAAAAATTAGCCAAGACCCTACGGTAGCCGTTTTACCAGAAATTACTTCCAATCTTCATCATAAAAATTTTGTAGCTGATTTTGATAGTGTATTAAGTACCGTGGCAGAATCAGAAATTTCTCAATTTCAGCCTGATTTACTGGTAACTATTGGCGGTTCTTTTATTTCTAAACGGATTAAATTATGGTTGCGAAAACATCCACCAAAAGTACATTGGCATATTGGGGAAATTGAGTATCATCTGGATACGTTTCAAAGTTTGACAACAACTATTAATATGAAACCTACTACTTTTTTTGAGCAGTTACGCCCACACATATCTGATACTTTGGAAGTATCTGATATGTTAGTGATAAAAAAAGATGATGTACAAATTAAGGTATCAGACACTTTGAAAGTGTCCGATACCTATCAGGCAACTTGGAAAATTCAAGCAAAAAAAGTCCAAAAATCGAAAAAAGAATATCTAAAAAAAGCAGAATGGTCAGACTTACAAGTCTTCAAAACTCTGCTACCCAAACTTCCTAAAAACACCAATTTACAATTGGCGAATAGTACACCCGTTCGATATGCTCAATTATTTAAAATCAGAAAAGACATTATTTATAATGCTAATCGAGGCGTGGCAGGGATAGACGGTTCTACTTCTACAGCGACAGGTGCAGCTTATATTACTAAATTACCAACAACAATTATTACAGGAGATATTTCTTTTTTCTATGATTCTAATGCTTTTTGGCAACACCACCTCTCTCCTAATTTACGCATCATTTTAATTAATAATGGCGGTGGCAATATCTTTAGATTTATCAAAGGACCAGATACAACCGCTCAATTAGCCGATTATTTTGAAGCCCAGCAAGAACGAAGTGCAAAGTATCTTGCCAAAACATATAATTTAAACTATTTTGTGGCAGAAAATGAAGCTACTTTAAAAAAGGTACTTATTCCGTTTTACAAAAAATCAAAAAATAATCGCCCTGCTATTTTAGAAATTAAGACGCCTAATGTGGGAAATGCAGAGGTTTGGCGAGGATATTATTATTTTATAAAAAATCAAAAAAGCAAGTGACTTTCATTGCTGCCAAATTTTAATTAAATTTGAGAAGACATGTTGAAAGAAGAACAAATTAAAGAATTGATTTCAAAATACCTCATTATGCTATTAGCTAGTAATGAGGGATATAAAGTAGCTGAGGATAATCTAGATAATGGAGTAGATTTAACAATTAAAAGTGTTAGAAGGTATGAATTAATGGGAAAAGTACGTTTTATGAATACTGGGAAGGCACTTGATATTCAGTTAAAATGTACTACTGAAAAATCATTAAAAAGAAGAAAAGATAATGTAGTTTTTGATTTGCCTGTCAAAAATTATAATGATTTATTCATAAGACAAAATGAAGTAGAGGTAATTCCGCTCATTTTAATTCTCGTAATTTTGCCGAGTATTGAGGATGCTTGGATAGAAATGACATCAAAAAAGGTTATTATAAATGCCGAAAAATACTGGTTTTATCCCAACAACACTTCTAACATATCAAAAAATATAGGAAAAACTAGAATATTAATTCCAACTAAGAATAAAATTAGTAAAACTTTTTTCAATACTATGTTCAATCATTTTCATAATAATACAATTTAAGTAGCAATGAAATTAGAAACAATCATAGCATTTTTAAAATCAAAGGATTGGAAATTATCTAAAGGAAATGATAAATTCATTCAATTTGTTCCTCCTAAAAAACTAAAATTTGAATCCGAATTTATTTTGGAGATTCCCAAGAATGAAAAGACATTGACTTTTTTAAGATATATGGGAATTGTAACAGAAGGCATTGCTGAAATTTATCAAATAGATAAGGATAAATTAATTGCTCTTTTTTCAAAATCTCTTGAAGAAATAAAATTAGAACGAGCTATAACTAAAGGCATGGTTGCCTTATCAAAATAAATCTACGCAAAACAAATAAACATAAAACATGTCCAAGAACTGGAAAGATAAAGCAGTAGCTGTTCGAGAAGGAGAGGAATTAAATCAAGCAACATTAAAAGCTTATTTAAGTGAACATTTACCTCAATATACAGGCGATTTGTCCATTAATCAATTTCCTGGTGGAGCATCTAATTTGACTTATGCAGTTAATATTGGCGATACAAAATTGGTTTTACGTCGCCCTCCTTTTGGGCCAAAAATTAAGTCTGCCCATGATATGTCCAGAGAATACAAGCTTTTTTCTAAGTTGATTAGTTCTTATGATAAAGTACCAAGGGCTTTATTATTCTGTGAAGATGAGTCCATTATTGGTCGAGAATTCTATATTATGGAACGCGTAGAAGGGGTCATTCTGCGGTCTAAAATGCCAAAGGAAATGCATCCAGCACCAACGGTTATGCGAGGTATTGCCCATTCCTTGGTAGAAACAATGGTGGATTTACATAAGGTAGATTATGACGCAACAGGTTTAGGAGATTTAGGAAGACCAGCAGGATATAACGAACGACAGGTAAGAGGCTGGACAAAGCGATATTTTAATGCTAAAACGGACGAAGTACCAGAAATAGAAAAGGTCAGTAAATGGTTAGCAGATAATCTATTACCCGAGTCTGATAGTTGTTTGATTCATAATGATTATAAGTACGATAATGTTGTTTTGGATAGTAATGATTGGACAAAAATCATTGCTATTTTAGATTGGGAAATGTGCACCTTAGGTGACCCACTCATGGATTTAGGCACTTCGCTTTGTTATTGGACCAATCCGAATGACCCAGATTGGATTAAACAAATAGCACTAAGTCCGACGACCCTATCTGGTAATCCAACTAGAAGTGAAATTGCGGAAATTTATGCCAATTCAAGTGGAAGAGATTTAAGTAATATTGTCTATTATTATGTCTTTGGTTTATTTAAAATTGCAGTAGTTGTGCAGCAAATCTATAAGCGATATAAAACAGGACATTCTACCAATCCTAAATTTGCGAATATGAATCATGCGGTGAAAGGATTGAGTGTGATGGCTTGGCAAGCGATTCAAAAAAATCGAATGGAGGATTTGTTTTAAGCCAAATGTCAACCAATAAGAAAAAAAATATTTACAGAATGCTATTGGTGCTATTTCTTGGAATTGGCGCATTTCTAAGTAGTCATTATCGAAAAGAAGTTTACGAAAGTGGTAACGGTAATGCTTTTATAGCTGATGCAGGAGGTAATATTGTAGTTGTTTTAATTTTATGTTTATTCTTTTGGGGGTTTACATCGAAAGAAGGAACAGTAAAAATAAATGGTGAATTTAATAAGGTATTTGATGTTTTTTTAGTGACTTGCTTTTATTTACTATCGGAAATAGCTGCACTTTTCGTTAATTTTTTAGGCGTATTTGACATCAAGGACATTTATGGGTATTTGATTGGGAGTGTTTTTGCGCTCATCCTAGTTTTTATTTTAGATAGAAAAGAATACGAGTTATTTATCCGTAAGCAGGAAAAATCTTAAATTAAAGTTTTCTTTTCTGGTTTTAGTCAAGTTCGATAAGCTATTTTTTTAACATATTGCTTTTCTATTTCTCTTTCTTTTATCGCATTCACAATTTCTTGTTCTACTTCCTTTTGAAAAATTTTCCACCAAAAGATAGCAGGAATCAAATCTCCAGAATGACTTTCTAATCTATAGACAAGCGATTTCCCTACTCGCTCCTTTCCTTTGATAATACGACTTAATCGAGAAGGATGTATATCAATTTCCTCTGCTAATTTTTTCTGTGTTCTCCTTACTATTTTAAGGTACTTTTTCAAGTAAATTCCAAAATTATTCTTAGGCTCAAATTTAGTTTTATTTAAATAAAACTTCATCTCATATTTAAGCGATAGAAGACTAGAAAAGAGTTGTTCTTTCTCAGATAAAGTATTTCTTCGAGCTAATCTCAATTTTACAAATTCTTCTTCTTCCATTTTAGTTGAAGCATCAGATAATATAACCGCATCTGCTAATTCTGCTAGGGTATATTCTTTTTGTAAGCTTTTATATATCTTCTCTTTTTCACTCATTACTCAAATATTTTTTGATTAAGGATTCTGAATTATTCAATTCTGTAAATAAAAACTGTCCCATTTCAGAGAACCCATATTTATTTTTGTAGAGTTCAACTATTTCTGTTTTGGGTTTTAGTGAAACAAATCCATCATAATTTTTTTCAAAAGCGATTTCACAAGTATGTGCAATTAAACACCCTGCTATATTATCATAAATCTTCTTTCTCCCCTTATTAGCATTACTATTTTCTACTAAATGGATATGTAACCTATATTCTTTAGGAATATCCTCTATAGAAATTAAACCAAGTATTTTATCTTCTAATTGAAGGCGAATTTTGTGAACAAGGTAGTCCTTTTCTTTACTCCAATTAAAAATGAAATCTCCTGATTTTTCAATGACTTCCCAATCCTCATCTTCCACTAATTCTATAACTGCTTCGTGATATTCATTTGTTTTTTTGTGTAAAATTTTCATATATCAAATATATGAAAAAATTGATAAAAATCATCAATTTTAATAATAATTATTAAAGTTCCTCATCTTTCAAACTAACCAAAAAAGCCACTAAATCCCGTATTTCTTGTTTACTCAAAATCTCTTTTACCCCAGGCATACTAGAAGGAATATCTTCCCTAGTTTCTACTTCGTTTTTAGCAATCGTCTGTAAATCTTCTTTCCCTATTTTTAGTTTGATGACAGTCTCCGTTTCTTCCATAACGATACCTGCTGTTGTCGTTCCATCTTTTAAAGTAAGCGTAGCAACACCATAACCTGGGGAAAACTTTGCACTGGGTTCGATGATAGATTCCAATAATTCTTTAGGGCTTCGCTTAGAACCAATTCCTGCTAAAACAGGGCCTGCATCGCCGCCAAATTCAAAGATAGCATGACAACGTACACATTGCGCAGCCTCATTTCTATAAAAAATATTTTGCCCTTTTATAGCGTTTCCACCAGCTAAAGTTTCTGCGTAATCGACTAATGGATCATTCGCAATTTTAGCTTTTTGATAAGTCATTAATTTACTTGTTAAAACTGCCGACCCATTATTTTCTGCCGCTTCTACAATATCTAATTTAAGCTCAGGTGCTGCTTTTCCTGCAATTAATTGGTCTACTTGCTGCATAATGACCTTTACTGCAGCTACCCCTTTTAATTTACTCAAAGCTGCCAAAGTTGCTTGCTTTTCTATCATTGACCCTGTTTGTAAGATATTGGTAAATAAATTAACCGCACTTTCTTCTGTCAAATCGGCTTCTCCTAGCATGCCTAAAGCAGCACTTCTTACCTTTTTAGATTTATCAGCTAAAGCCATTTCTATAGCATTTGCCATTTTAGGGAATTGCATTTTGGATAAGGCATTTAAGGCAGACTCCCTAACTTTATCAACCGTTGAATTTTGTAATAATTCAAATAAAGTGCCCGCAGCAGCATCTATTTTCAATTTACTAGCTACCTCCATTGCCGCTATTTGAACCGCTTCATTCTCTGCTATTAGGAGACTATTTAAACTAGGTTGAATAGTCGCAATCACTGGTGCAGCATCTCTTTCAATTGGTCCTCGATAACGTCCGTCCACTCGGTCTAAAACAGAAGGTTTTGCCCAACCACTTAGGGTTGCCAAAGCTTCTGCACGCATAGCTGCTGGTGCATCTTTTCTATTGGCATATTCAGTTAGCAAAGCAATATTTTCTGCCTTTCCCACTCTTAAATTAGCATTAATCGCTCTTCTTAAAAGTGGTTCCCCCTTAAATCTTTTTTCTTTTAAAATCATTGCCAAATCGGGCAAAGCTGCTGCTATAGAATAATCGTCATTAATCGCTCTAGCTGCTTCGGTGACAATATATTCATCTTCGTCTTTTAAAAATTCGGCAACAGCTGGGTCGCTCATTCTTCGTAAAGCGACGACTCCTGCAATTCTCAAAGCCCTACTAGGGCTATCTTTTAAAGCAATAATCGGAGCAGCTTCTCCAATTCTTGCCAAAGCCAATATACCAGCATGACGCAACCAAGCATCTTCATCATTATTCTTTTCCAACATGGCAATAATATGCTCTATCCCTTTCTTATCTGCTGTTCTCCCTAATGCTTCTGCTGCAAAAAACTGCACTCTCAAGGAAGGAGAATATTTTAATAAAGGCACTAAAAAATCACCCGCTCCTTTTAGGCGAACATCTCCTATCATTTTAGCCGCTTGTGCTTGAATTTCTGGGTCTCTATCGCCTGATAAAATCGTTAAAATATTTCCATATTTAGCTTCTTTTCTCGTCATTTGAGCAATGCCCCAAATCGCATGGATTCTAGCTAATTGCGGTTCTTGTCCATTTGTAGCCGTCCCCAATAATTTTTTATAACCCTCTTCCCCTCTCTTCACTAATTCAAACTGTGCTTTCTGTCGAACTCGCATATCTGCATATCCTAATAAGCCGCCTAATTCTCTAATTGTTTTTTTACTATAATCAGCTTGTACCAATGTTTTTGTTTCCGCTCGCAAAGGATGTTTTAAGGCATTAGGTACATCTAATTTCCAGATTCTACCCTCATTTTTTACCCCCCAGCCATCAATCCAATCTGCAAAATATAAAGCACCATCAGGGCCAAAATCTAATCCTGTTGGCAATACGCCACTAACAATTTCCTTAGTCGTTTCCAGTTCAAAAGAAGCACCTTTAGGTTTTAAAGTAAAAGCATGCAATGGAGATTTAGCAGGTGTCCCTCTAAATTCAGCAATGAAAAAATGATTCGCCCATTGTTCGCCTAAAGCAGTTCCTGGATTATAGACCATCCCTGTTGGACCATTCACATAATTAATGATTGGCGGCGTAATATAAGCTGCTTGTCCTTCCCATCTAGGAATATTCAATTTTTCATCCATCCATACTTTATAGCCATTATTATCGGGGTCGGTATATTTTCCAAATTGCCAATTGGTTCTCCAGCCGCCATCAGAACCATTCGTGACATAGACCAAGCGCTCTCGTTCGCCTTGGTGATCCCCATCATTATCTTCTGTAATTAAATTCCCATATTGGTCAAAGACAAATTCGTGTGTATTTCGCAAACCTCTAGCAAATACTTCAAAATTGCTCCCATCAGGGTCGCAGCGAACAATCACGCCTTGATTTGGGTATTTCCAATTTTTGCCTTCTTTATCAACTACATTCATCCCAATATCTCCAATACCCCACCAAATTCTGCCTTGTGGGCCAACTTTTACGCCAGACATGCCGTGTGCCCCAAATCCAATATGGACTGCCCAACCGTGACTAATAGATTCTTTTTCATCGGCAATGCCATCACCGTCCGTATCCGTTGTTCGCCATAAATCAGGCCCTACAGCGATAAATACATCGCCGTCGTGCTCTTCTACTCCATTCGCTAAATCAGAAATTTCTTCGTGGAAATCTTCAATATATAATTTAGCTTGGTCTGCTAATCCATCACCGTCCGAATCTTCCACTCGCCAAACCGTTTCTTTTTCAACCAATAAATCTTTCCAATCATGCGAACCATCTTCGTTCATATCATTGACAATCGACTCATTTTTTTCACTATTTTCAGGGGCTAATTCTTTTCGTAAAAAAGCTCGACGGTCTTCGACATGTTGCCAAGAAATAGATTCCGTCATCCAGTCTCGATGCCCTCGAATATCAAATTCAGAATTTTCCAAACGCACCGCATTCGTATAATAAATACCTCCCCTATCATCCATACTAATAGAAATAGGATCCGTCACCAAAGAATCAGATGCCCATAGGCTTAACTCTAAACCCTCCATTACTTTTACCGCTACTTCTTGCTTGATTTTTTCGGAGAGTTCCGCTGCTTTGGTAGGGTCTATTTTGATTATTTTTTCAGGATAGACTAGTTTTTCCGATGCTTGTGAAGTGGTGCTTTTACAGCAATAACAAGCCAAAATAATTGCTACGAACAGCATGAATAAAACCGAATGGGATGAGTACGTACTTTTCATTTTTTGATAATTCACTTTGAAAAGTTGCTAAGATAATTCCTTTATTATAGAAAAGAATAATTTATAGGAAGAAAAGAGAGGATTGTTTATTCGCGATGGAGAAAAAATGATTTAGAGCAAATAAAAACGGCTTACCTTGAAGCAGTTCAAAGTAAGCCGTTTTATATTTATCTGAATGTCTATAAATTTACTAAATCTCGGAGATTTAGCAAATTACTCCACCACCATCATCTTCTTAGTCAAACTACCAAACGACGTATGTAATTGATAATACAAAACACCACTAGTGCTTAGGTTAGTAGTATTCAGTTCGATGGCATTATAACCTTTTGAATAGTCTCCTTCAATCAATTGTAGCTGTTTACCAGCCACATCAAAAATCTGTAATTGAACAGCGCTACTTGCTGGTAAGTCAAATCCAATAGTTGTATTTCCTTTAAATGGATTTGGTTGATTTTGGTATAAAGCTAAATCCTTAGAGACTGGTTGAGTAAATGCTAAATTAACAGGCAATATATCTAAATTAGCATCGTAAGCTTCGGCTACTGTTGGATTAGATTGAATGCTTAGTAATTCGCTTAATCGACCATTTTTAGTTGCCGTGAAAGTCATAGCAAAATTCAAAGTTTCGGTATCCACAGCATTAATACTATTCCAACTTGCTCGAATGACGCCATTATCCATCGCTATATTATCTGCGGTCAAAGTAGCAGAAGTATTTAAAGCTTCAAAAGCTAAAGCATCTTGACTATAATTTAAAGTAAATTGATACCCAATAATAGCTTCCTCACTATTTGCCTTAAATGGAATCGTGTAAGTCTCCCCAGCAACCACTTGCATATCTTCGGTCGTGAAAGCTAAGCTTTTAGACGTTCTAGATTCCCCACTTATTAAACCGTCGGCATCAATGGCACTGGTATGGTCAGCTGTTCCATTCACATCTCCTACTTTTACAGCTACGAAATTAAAGTCGGTATCTTTAGACAAATTAATCGTCAAAGTTTCGGGAAAAGCCTCATCTAATGGATTATCATCTAAGAAATTATAGTCCGCATCAATAAAACGCCAAGACCCATTATTATTTGGGAAAGTTTTAGTAGTACCTAAAATTACTTTTCTAATAGCTACTAAATCCGCCGCAGAAATAGAATTTGATTTATTAACATCCGCCGCAATAAACTGATAGGGCGAGTCAAAAGCTTCAATATTTAGAATATGTTTTAAAATTAAAACCATATCTAAAGTCGTAATACCATTACTATAGTTATCTTTTTTATCAAGTCGTACAATAATATCTTCACAAGTAGAAACATCACTAACTTGGAAACCACCATTAGCAATAGTTGAAGCAATAACTTGGTTAGAACCATCCGTTAATTCTATATCGACATTTAAAACTGTTGCACCGAATTCATTGGTAACAACTCCTTGTAATTGAGCAGACTCTCCGAAGAAGCCACAAATTTCTTGCATGGGCATAGCTTCAAAGACATTATCTTGCATTAATTTAATGCCTGTATTCCGCATTACAACATCTCGCATGGTAGTCGCACTAATATTGTTTTTTTCCTCAGTTGATAAGCTACGGTCATTTTCATAATAAAATCGGTCTCCATCTCTAAGAACAGAAAATTGTAAATGCAGAAAAGCTCTAACTGTCTCCCCAAAAAGTGCGTCTGGCATATGTTTTTCTGCCAACATTCCTACCCAAGGGTCAATATCATCAACACTACTATAGTTTGATTGTAATGCCTCAATAACAGCTGAATTATCATTCATTTCTCTAAAGGAGCGATAAGGAGTTAGCCCCAAGGCGCTTCGATAACTATTAAAGTCTGGCAGGCCTCTTTCTCTACCTCGATTAATATTAATAGATGCCAAATCTGTTCCACCAGCTCCAGGAGGGCCGAATAAGAAATTTCTTACATCATCTACGATTTTAGCATCAAATTGCTGTTGCATTTGCGCTCCCATTCCTCTAAAAAAAGGATCTAATCCTCCATTATCAATTAGCGCATTTGGATTAAAAAAAGCATCTCTTAATGCCAACGGTCCTTCTGCTCGTTCATTACCTTCTGCATCCATCACCAAAATATCTCCACTCAGAAGGGTATGCCCCAATCTAAAAGCAGCACCAGAAAAGCCATTAAAAATACTTGGGTCAGCACTTGAATCATAGCCTCTATAAGTAGCCAAATTAACGCCCATTGCTGGCAACCATTCGTCAAATGTAATTCTTTGTAAAATACCTCCAACAATTTTTCGGGCATGTTGGTAAATTTGCTCATCTTGCCAATCGGGATGCTGCAAAATCAATTCTTCACATAATCTATTATGCTCTCTTACAAATAGGGTATGATAAGCAGTCAATAATACATTCTCGTTAGCTCGGACATCTCCTGCTACAAATAATCGAGTAGCTCGGCCCACATCATCTGCCATATTTGGCGCATCAACATATACAGGATTATTAAACTCTCCACTCTCTGTATTAAATGGTAATAAGTTCCCTTCAGACACTTTCAATTTTCCATCTTCAAAAGTTCTTAACCAGTTCGCTCTAAAAGCATCAGACCCATAAACACAAGAAGCATCTAACCAAGCTGTGATTTCATTAAAATGCTCTCTAGGGTTATTCTCATCAGTTCCAGTACCTTCCATTGCCGCTGTTCGACTCATTCTAATCATTACATTCGGAATAGCACCGCCAGGATTAAAATGTACATCAGGGAAATTAATTGGAATCATTGCTGGTTCATCGCTCCCTTCAGAAAGGGTAATATCGTGGTCTATCAATTGTCCAAAGACCCAAACAAAATCACTTAAACCCATTCTATCCGCTAATGGTCCTTCTTGAGCAAAAAGCGCATTACTTAATTTTCTTGGATTTTGACGTTGCGCACCTGCTGGTGCAGCAATTTTGTCAGCATAATCAGCAGGAGCTAATCGAGCTAATTGAGTATGTGTCGCTCCCCATGTCGGGTTATTCAAATTATTACTAGAACCATCGTACGTTCTAACTTCTTGTGCAAAAAGAGTCGTAACAAAAAAAGTTAATGTTAATGCAAATGTAATATGTCTTTTCATTTATACAGGTATTTATACTTTTCTAGGTCTATAATATTTTCAAGATTCTAAAAGCATTAGTAAGGTTAGTTAATCAAACTAATCTTAATAAACAACCAATAAGTGATAGGGGCAATCATTTATTCATTGCTATAGTGTAATCGGAATTTAGGAAATCAAACCTTTTTGTTATAAACTTGGGCGTTTATCTCTCGTTTTAAGTTTAGGTGTAAAATATTAATAGTAAAAGGTACAGTTTTAAGGAAAGTAATAACTATCCACAAATATAAGTAAAATACAAACTAACTGCTCATATATATTATTAAAAAAAAATGCCTAACAATTTTTTTTTCCCTTGTTAGGTATAAAAATCTTTTTTTCAGTAATTTTTATACCCTATTTGGTGTACACCTAGCCCATTTCTAACCCTTTAATTTAAGGAGAATTTTATGCCAATAAGTACCAAACGCAGCTTTTTTCATAAAAAACGACTTAAAAAAAAGTAAATGGAGTCTTAAAGATTAGTTAAACTGAAATCGGAAAGTTTTGTTTTTTAACGATTGTCTGTTTTAGGTAAAAGTTATTTTGAGGTCATTTTGTCAATTTTACACTAAGTCATTTTAGTTCACTGAAAATCAAGCACTTATCAACTAAAACAATAGTAATCAACTTATCATTAATCAACCAACTAAAACATTTATAGCTACTTACAATTTGTTAAAATTTAAATTTAATCAATTTTTATCCTTCCATTTTCCTGCCTACCTTTAGAAAAAAGAATAGTCTTTTAAGTAAGTAATAGAATCGAGAGAAGCGAACAGAGAATAGAGACAAGACATAGAAATCTAATTAGTTTATAGTAACTGAAATCTTATAAAGCTAATGATACGCTAAGTTTAGTTTCCTTTCTTTAGTCGCTCATCTCTAATCTAAAAAAACACAACATGATTTAGTAAACAGCTAGTAACTAGACTAAAATTCCCCCTAGTATACTTAGCAAAAATCCGACGTTATGATTAGATGGACCCAATTAGCAGTTTTAATGACTTTTGCAATTTTCTTGACAACAGACTTAACTGCCCAGCAAACAACCACCCAAAACAGACAACAAGGAGATTACATCTTTGGTATTAATGGAGGCGCTGCCTACCAACAGAGTGACGTGGCTACTGATTTAAGTGGCTTTGGTCTAGGATTGACTTATGGTAAAAATTTAATCTATGCGCCACACGCCCCATTTAGCTTCGATGTTCGGAGCCGTTTTCAAGTCGCTCGTTCTTTTGGAACAGATATTCGCCCTTCTCTAGGCATTGCTAATAACGATGCCTTAAATGGAGAAAAAACCTTGGATTACAGCGGAGAACCTGGTGGTGATTTAGTCTATGCCAATCATAAAACCAATCAAGTAGAATTAGGTATGGAAGGTGTTTTGACGCTCAATGGCTTAAGAGAAGCAACTGGTTTAGGTATTTCTTTTACAGGAGGTGTAGGTTTAAATTGGTACCAAGCAAAAATTGACCAAAGAGATGCCAATGGACTCTATGCAGATGGCTATAGTCGAGTAGACGCAGGTGGTGCGAAGCCATTTAATTTGTCTCAATTAGAAAGTCTTCGAGATGGAGAATACGAAACGTTAGCAGATGGTTTTGGGTCGGCTGGAAAATTTGGTATTATGCCTTCTTTAGGCGTAGAATTAGATTATGATTTAACCAATAATTTAGCGGTAGGACTTGGCCATAGAATGACTTTCTCTGGCACAGATTTATTGGACGGACAACAGTGGACAAATGCCAGTGCTTTGACAGGAAATAACGATAGATTGCATTATACTTCTTTGGGTTTAAAATATAGGTTTAATCAAAAAAATACGCCTCAAAAAAATCGACTACCAATAATAGAACTAGTCGAACCTTATGGTAGTGGCTTAAGTACGAGAAAAGCCCTTGTGCCAATTGAAGCCAATATTAGTCGAGTAGAGAATCCTTTTGATGTTTACTTAACCGTGAATGGAATAGAGCAGCGATTTAATTTCTCTAATCATAAATTAGCAGGTCAAATTCGCTTAAAAGCAGGCGAAAACAAAATCGTTATTACGGCAAATAATGCAGCAGGAACAGCTAAAAAGACCATCTTTTTAACCTATGAAAAAAATATCCCTAAATCTGCCGAAGTCATTGACTTTGGTACACCAGAAATTATTTTCACCGCTCCTGCTTACGATAATGAAAAGACAACAGAAAATCGTGTTAAAGTAAGGGCTAAAGTAAGGTTGGTTGACGATAAAAGAGCGATAGAATTAAACGTAAATGGTAAAAAAGAACGCTTTGATTTTGATGCAGGAATTGGTATTTTAGAGGCAGTAATAGATTTAAGAGAAGGTACAAATACTATTGAAATAAAAGCTAAAAATAGAAGTGGCGAGCAACGCATAACTAGAACGCTTTACCGAGAATTACCGATTGCTTTTCCAACGGTAAACTTCACAAGTCCGACTTATAATAATGCAAAAGTAGATAATCGCTTAGCCACTATAAAAGTCAACTTACAACACATTGCACAATCTTCTGACATTCAATTAATTGTAAATGACAGAAACGAACCAAATTTCTATTTTGATTACCAGAATGGACATTTAAAAGCGGACATTGAATTAAGAGAAGGCAGCAATAAAATTGAAGTCATTGCGAGGAATAAAAGAGGAGAAGCTAGAGACCAAAGAACGATTAATTACGAGCGAAGATATACGCCAACGGTACGTCGACCAAGGGTCACTATTAATGCGCCACAATACCGAGAATCTACCACTATAGAAGCACTAGTAGTTATTCATGCGACGGTAGAAAATGTTTTCAACAAAGCTGATATTCGATTGATGAATAATGGATTGACTATTTATGATTTTGATTTCAATCCGAATACAGGGGTTTTGCGACATAATTTATATTTAAGTGCAGGTATCAATCAAGTATTGATTGAAGCACAAAATGAGGCAGGAAGAGCAGATGCTAACGCCCTTATTAATTTTGAAGTACCATTGCCACCACCTCCACCACCAGTTGTCATTATTCCAAATGTGGATATTTACCAACCAAGGAGAAATGATGTTTTTGAGGAACGAGCAATCACGATAAAAGCAAATTTAAGTGGTGTGTTAAATAAAAGAGATATTGAGTTTCGAGTAAACCAAGAAGATTGTCTTGACTTCAGGTTTAATCCAAGCAACGGCAATTTCCGAGCAAAGGTAGATTTACGAAAAGGAGAAAATGTAATCGTGCTTAAAGTAAATAATCCAAATGGCACAGACCACCAGCGAATCACTGTTTTTCACGAAAGACCTCATGCACCAATCATTAAATTAAGAACGCCAGATTTTGCGACTACCGATAAAAAAGAAATTCGACTAAAAGCAACGATTGAGCATATTGACAACAAGCAAGATTTACAAATATTTTTAGGCAACCAAGTAGTTAGCGACTACCGATTTAGAGATAATAAATTGGACGCTAATTTACGATTACGTGAGGGAAAAAACAGCATTGAAATAATTGCAACCAATAAATACGGAGAAACTAGAGAAGTGAAAAATGTGGACTACTATCTCCCTCAACCGCCAAGTATTGCTTTAGATAATATTAGAGACAATCAGACCTTTGAAACTAGTCGGATTGAATTTGCGGCAACAGTCAAAAATGTAACTAGGAAAAAAGATGCGAAGTTATTTGTAAATGGGGTACTTGCAGAAAATTCAACCTTAGATGGAGATTATTTTACCGTACCTGTTCGCTTAAAAGAAGGTAGAAATACGCTGATTTTTAAGGTGAATAATGAGTATGGTAAGGAGGAAGTGAATTTACAAATCAATTACTTACGAACTAGAAAAGCGACTATAACTTTTGTCAGTCATGAGGATAAGACGGAAGTAAGAGAAGATAGAATCAAGGTAAAAGCAACCTTAAAACATGTCAATAATAAAGACGACTTGCAATTAACCGTAAACAACAAGTCAACTGATTTTGATTTTAATAGAGGAACACTTAGTAGTACGATTAAATTGAAAAAAGGTAGAAATATTATTCGCTTAGTTGCTAATAGTAGGAATGTTAGTGTTGAAGAAGTGTTGACTTTGAATTATCGCCCGATGATGGCTAAGCCAAGCGTTCAATTGACTGCTAAGCAAAGTCAAACACAACAAACCAGAGAACGGGTAACAGCTTCTATCAAAAATGTGAATAAGGATAGCGATTTAACCTTAAAGGTAAATGGCAATACTTTCAACGATTTTGATTTTAATAATGGAAAATTAGTCGCTATGATTCCATTAAAATTAGGGTCAAATAAGATTAAAGTCATTGCTAAGAATGAGGGCGGAAACACTGAAAAATCAATAACGATTACTCGTACTATGGGCCGTCCAACTATTTCAAAAGGTGGAAAAATTGGAAAGGGAAGTAAAATTGGGAAAAGGACGAATATTGCTAAAGCAAAGTCTTAATATTAGTAGTCAAAACGCTTGGAGCGTACAAAATATTTAACGTGTCGGACACTTTGAAAGTCTATTGATTACCTACAGCATAAAATGGCAGAACGGGGTCGAAGCTACGCTCCTTTGGTGCATTTTTAATATCATTTTGCTACAGACGGGGTCAGAGCGATGCTCTTTAGACGTTTTTAAAGGAGCATCGCTCCGACACCGTCTGTAATAGTATCATTTTTGTAGCTCTTTTTTCAAAGGAGCGTAGCTTCGGCACTATTAAGGGTCTTTGACAAATCCCATGGAAAATCAGCTCGTCCGATGACTAGCGTCGTCGGATGAGCTGATTTTAATCATCCGACGACGCAGTCATCGGACGATTAAAATCTCATTTCACAGGATTTGTCAGAGAACCACTATTAAAAACTATTCTGTGGGTAATCGTCAGACTTTGAAAGTATCCAACACATCAGTTTTGAATCAGTATTTTACCGTTACCCATACTTTTGAAAATAGTGCTAAATAAAAACCAAACTTTCATTTTATATTAGAAACAGTCTTCATTAGAACTAAATCATTCCTAATTTTGATTGGCAAAAAATAATTCATTAAAAGAAATTAGTATTTAAATACTAATTTGAAGAAAAATAGTAAATTAGCCATTATTTCTATTTATTGGTAGCACAAGTTTTAGTTTGTCCTGTTCAACGACCTTTAGGTTGGTATTTATTTAGCTTGACTAAACCAAGGTCTAAAGACCTTTTAACGGAACAGACTAAAGTCTGTGCTACCAGTTTTAAACCTAATCAAAAAATGGAATTTTTAACCACACCCGATTCAAGATTTGACAATTTACCAGACTATCCTTTTTCACCTAATTATGTCGAAGTAGGCGAAGGCATGAAAATGCATTATGTGGACGAAGGACCAAAAGATGGCGAAATCGTTTTATTATTACACGGGGAGCCTAGTTGGTCTTATTTATATAGGGAAATGATTCCTGTTTTTGTAGCAGCAGGTTATCGAACTATTGCTCCAGATTTAATTGGTTTTGGAAAATCTTCTAAACCGACCAAAACATCAGATTATACCTATCAAAAACATATTGACTGGACTAAATCATTGGTCCATCAATTAGATTTACAAGGCATCAATTTATTTTGTCAAGATTGGGGAGGATTAATAGGACTTAGAATATTAGCAGAAGAATCAGAACGATTTAGTAGAGGCGTTGTCGGTAATTCAGGTTTACCTACAGGAGAACATGGCGCTAATGAAGCTTTTAAAAAATGGCAACATTTTTCTCAAACGGTTTCTGTTTTCCCTGTTGGGTCTATGATTCAAAAAGCGACGGTAGTCGAATTAACAGACGCTGAAATTGCCGCTTATGATGCACCTTTTCCAGATGAAACATATAAAGCAGGCGCAAGAATCTTCCCAGCTTTAGTACCAACAACAGCAGACAATCCAGAAACCGTCAATAATAAAAAGGCATGGGCTTCTTTAATGAAATTTGACAAGCCATTTTTAACTTTATTTTCTGATAGCGACCCCATTACAAAAGGTGGAGAAAGAGTATTACAAAAGTTAATTCCAGGCACAAAAGGTCAAAAACATACCATTATCGAAGGTGGTGGGCATTTTTTACAAGATGATAAAGGGGAAGAGATTGCTAGGTTGATGGTTGAGTTTATGCAAACGACTTAAGGAATGATGAACGATGAACGATGAATGATGAATTCCGTGTAGCTGGAAAAATCGTCTAAAATCTGTATTAAAAATCAAAAGTAACATAGGTATTAGTTTCAATTATACAATATAGTATCCGTTGCCTTCATTTATCCGTGGGTTATCTAAAACAATTTAACCAATGAATGAATAAAGGCAACGGATATTTTATTTATTATAAGCTTATCTAGCATACTTCCATCTTCGCCAATAATTATACCCAAATCCAAACAGCAACAATAAAAGCAGCGGCACTACAATATTTATGATTTGCCATTTTGTTTCCTCCTCTTCCGCTTTTGTCTCATTCAATAAGCGCAATTTCACTTCCTTAGAACGAGCGGCAATCACCCCATTATCATCTACCATATATTCGATGGCATTAATTAAGAAGTCTTTATTAGCAAACGTATGTTTAACATAACGATTAAACCCTAGCGGTGCATATCTATTTTGGGCAGGGTCGGCATAATTACTAATAATATCTCCGTCCGCCACGACTAACATTTTTGTCGGCGTACTTCTCGTTTTATACTCAAATCCCAATTGGTTATAAACTTTTAAAAAATCTCCTTTAGGTCGGTTTTCGTATAGCGATGGAAATTCCCCTTCTAATAATATCCCAAGTGGTTGAAACGATTTATTATAAGTAGCCAAATCAGGCTTAGATTTGAGGATTTCAAAACTTAAGCGCATTGGAAATAATTGTGCCTTACTTCGTTCAGAAGTCGTCAATAAAAAGGTTTTGTCAATAGGCGTTTTAGTTCGGAAAGAATCAATGGTATTCGCAAATAATAAGTTGACAGGGCCTAAACTTTTTGTGATAGGATGTTCTTGATTAGGAATAGACATTAAGTGATAAGGCCACGGAAATAATTGCGGTGTTCCCCGTTCATCAATAATTTGCGGAATCTGAGTACTCTGCAAATCCATAGCTAAACTATTATTGATTTTCACTCCATAATTAAAGAGTAAATTATCCAAATTAAAAAGGTCAGAAGTATAAGGATAAGGGGCATAAGCTCCTGAACGCCCAAGACTATCTAAATTTACATTCATGGCATCAATCAACCAAATCACCTTCCCTCCATTCATCACATATTGGTCAATTTTAAACTTATCTTTTTCACTAAAAGCCGTAGTTGGTTTAGCTACAATTAAGACAGAAATTCCAGCATTAATTTGTACTAGACTATCTAAAATAACATCTCCTACCTCATAAAAAGCACGCAATTCATTTCTAATATCTTGAGTATTTGCCACTGGTAATTCGCCATGACTAGAAGTAAAAGCAATCACTGGTTTTCGAGAAGTCTGTAATTTTTGAATGGCATTCGATAATTTATATTCTAATAAGCCAATACTATTATTTAATGCCTCATGAGAAGACATCCCTGGAATATCTTCGCCCACCAAATCAACGGGAATACTCCTGCCTTTATAAGTCAAAACTGCATAAGGATAAAAACGAACCGTCTTTTGTTCTTTACCATCTCGAATCCTTAAATTTTTCGCCCTTAATCCATCGTTTTGTAATTGTTTGATGCGGTTATTCTTTTCTTCAACGGGTAAGCTATTTGGAATTGGGTCTTCGAATTCATAGTCCACATAGCCCGAAATACTCCGAAAATCGTCTAAAATTTCTCTAGTTGCTTTTTGCAATCGCTTAAATCCAGCTGGAAATTCACCTTCTAAAAGCACATTGACATAAACCACATCATCCAGATTTTCTAATAAATCCTGCGTTGGTTGGGTCAATGTATAGCGCTTTTCTTCGGTCAAATCCAAGTAACCATAAAAATGATTGCCAATTACATTCAATCCAATAGCAATGCCGATAACTAATAATAAATTTAAAATAGATTGCTTCATATCTTTTTGAGAATAGAGAGGCGAGATTAGAGAATAGAGATTTCGCCCACTCTTTATAAATTTTGTTAATTCTGAAAAACTACATTTTAAAATATGCACCCCCTAACCTGGCAGAGCCAGTACCATAGAAGTCAGTCAGATTTGGCACTCGTCAAAAGTCTGACTTCTGACAGAAAATTTTAATTTTTGGTCTGACTTCTGACCTCTTGACTATCAACCTCTTAGAATAAACTCTTGCCAAAGCCTGCCCCGAAAGTCGGGGTTTGCGCAGAAAATAACTTGTAAGAGAACTAAAAATCCGTTTATATCTGTTAAATCCATCCAAATCAGTATTGCATCCTCCCAGCTCGTCCACCTTGTTAATCCTGCATAATTCTGTCATCCTGTAAATCACCACTTCCGACTTTCCAAAGCCACTTGACTACCCATTAAAAACACCCCAATAACCGATATAAAATAAATCAAATCTCGGCTATCCAAAACCCCTCGACTAATAGACATATAATGATAGTCAATGCCAATCATCTGTACAATATCATCTGTTTTCCCTAAAAAAACAGGTAATCTACTGAGGTAATCAAAGCCCCAGTAAAACAAAAAGCAGAAAAAGAAAGCCAGTATAAAAGCAATGATTTGATTATCTGTAATAGAAGAAGCCAATAAGCCAATGGCTACAAAAGTACCGCCTAATAAAGACAAGCCAATATAGGAACCAGCAATCGCTCCTGCATCTAAATTCCCTTTAGGCGAACCCAATTCATGCATCGTATAATAATACAAAAGCGTTGGTAGCAAAGCAAAAATGACTAATAACCAACAGGCAAAAAATTTCCCCAAAACGATTTCCCAATCTCTTAAAGGGCGAGTCACCAATAACTCAATCGTGCCTGTTTGTTTTTCTTCCGCAAACGAGCGCATGGTAATAGCAGGAATCAAAAATAAAAAGATGATGGGCGCTATTTCAAACAAGGCGTCTAGAGAAGCGACCTTGTATTTCAACAAACTATAATCTGGAAATACCCAGAGTATTAAGCCCATAAAAACCAAGAAAATGCCTATAACAATATAGCCAATTAGTGAACTAAAAAAAGTATTTATTTCTTTATAAAAGATGCTGAGCATTTAGGTTGATTAGTTGATTGATTATTAATTATTTTCATCGTTCTATGAGCTGATTCTAAACCTATTCCACACCGTGTACCGTAAACCATCTACCGTCTTACTGATTGACAGGGAAGTTAACGGCATGCTTATCATTATATAATAACAAGGCATCGAATAATTTGTCTTCTGCTTTTACAGCACCCAAACTCTTTAATGCTTGGATAATATCAGGTTCTTCCGCAGTCCATGCTAAAAGATTTTCGTAGTTAAAATCAATTACTTCTCCCGTAGCAAACCGCAGCATTTTTTCTTTAATGACGGGTAATTTCCGCATCGCCTTTCCTGTCCGAAAAGGTTTACCGATTAATGGATTATAAGCTTTAAAAGTCAATTCTTTTTCTTCAATATCATCATAGGCGTAATAGCAAATATTTCCTCGTACCTCCATAGCAGCAAATACCTTCAGGCTATAAGCAGGTAAATTAGGATTGGCTTTGACATAAGGAATGCCTCGAATCACTACGCCCCAAATCGAATCCAAATCCAATCGTTTGCCTGTCCCTTTTAAGCGAATATATTCTATTTTCGCCTGCTTTGTTTTTTCATTAATAAAAAAATTACCTTCTATCATATTGCCCGTATGCGTGGGCATATTTCTTTGAAAAGCTTCAAAGGATTTATAAACACCATTCTCAAAACGGAAAGATTGCGTCAATTGGGTTTGGGCATTCACTGCAAAAGACAGTAGGCATAAAATTAATACCACAGGAAAATAATGCCCCAAATTCCTAAGATTCATGCTGTTCCATTTATTTAAAAAGTAAATTTTATTCATTATTTATGTTTAGAATTAATTGTTGATAATCAATGACTAATGCACTACTAGATAATCAGAAAGAAAATTGATACCTAGAAAGAAGTGAGCAGTCAGACCGTTTATTACATAAACTGTCAGAAGTCAGATTGAATAAATATAAATCTCTGACATTCAGTTTGTTGCCTATATTCAATCTGGCTTCTGACAGAAAATTTCAATTTTCGGTCTGACTTCTGACCTCTAAAAAATATCAGTTTTTCATCTGATTATCTAACTGACCAATGACTATCTATTTTGTCAATTCTTGAAATACATCCTCCACACTATATTGCTCTTTCTTCATTTCCAATAAAGTCAAATTATTAGCGACCGCAAAATTGAAAATATCGCTTCTAATATCCTTATTTTTTTCAGAAACAAATTGCCAACGACCATTCCCTAAAGATTTAATCGTCTTAATCTGCTCGATTTTAGTTAATTGTTTTTGCAAGATTTTCTGGGCAAATTCTACCGTAATAACCGTTTCTCCAGATACTTTTTGTTGGAGGGTTGCAATGGTATCATTAGCAACCATTTCTCCTTTATTGATAATAATCACTCTATCACAAAGTGCTTGAACTTCTTGCATAATATGCGTGGAAAAGATAACCGTTTTTTCTTGCCCCAATTCTTTTATCAAACGCCGAATTTCTATCAATTGATTGGGGTCTAAACCAGAAGTAGGTTCGTCTAAAATTAATACTTCGGGGTCGTGCAGCATTGCTTGTGCTAAGCCCACTCTTTGTCTATATCCTTTAGACAAAGAACCGATAATTTTGTTTTGTTCTCGTTGCAAGCCTGTCCGTTCTATCATTTCTGCTACTCTTTTTCGCTTGTTTTTTACTTTATGCAAACCTGCGACAAAAGATAAATATTCTTTAACGTATAAATCTTTATAAACAGGATTATGTTCAGGCAAGTAACCAATTCTTGCTCGAACTGCCAAAGGGTCAGTTGCTACATCATAACCACAGACTTCTGCCTTGCCTTCCGTTTGAGGGATAAAACAAGTAACAATTTTCATAGTCGTTGTTTTCCCAGCTCCATTCGGTCCTAAAAAACCGAGCACTTCTCCTTTTTTAGCTTCAAAACTAATATTATTAATGGCCTTCTGTTGACCATATATTTTTGTTAGCTTGTTAACAATTACTGACATTGATGGACGGTTAACGGTTCACGGTAGACGGTTCATAGCCTGCTCCGATTTTTATCGGAGGTCTACCAAATGAAAATTATAAACAAATTAGATGCACTAAACTTAACGTGATAGTGGCTGCAAAATTATAAAAAGATAGCGGATTACTGTTGCTAAAAGACAAAAACGATTTTTATGCAAACAGTTCAACAACATTTTATACCTTTGTTGGGCATGAATGCTTCATAATTCATTGCGATATTAACAAACCTAGCACTTCAAATTATGCCTAATCAGTACCTTAAATACCTCATCCTTTTTCTAGTACTCAATAGCACCACTGATATTTTTGCACAAACAAAAGTATCAAAAACGTGGATAGATACCACCATCCTAGCAACTTTTGACTACCGTTGTATTGGCCCAACGAGAGGTGGTCGAGTAACCGCAGTTGCAGGAGTAAACACTCAACCGTCTACTTATTATATGGGAGCAACAGGTGGAGGCGTTTGGAAAACGGAAGACTATGGTATCAACTGGAAAAATATTTCGGATGGCTATTTTGCTACCCCTTCCATTGGTGCGATTACCGTTGACCAAAAAAATCCAAAAACGATTTATGTAGGAACAGGTTCAGATGGAATTAGAAGTAATATTATTGCTGGAAAAGGGGTTTATAAAACCACCGATGAGGGCAAAACTTGGGAACATGTTGGTTTATCAAAAACGGGACAAATTGGAGCAGTAGAAATTCATCCAACTGACCCCAACACCATTTTTGTAGCCGCTATTGGTCAAGCCTTTAATCCCAATGAAGAAAGAGGCTTGTATCGCTCGAAAGATGGCGGCAAAACTTGGTCAAAAAGTTTATACATCAATGATAAAATAGGGATTGTAGATGTAGAATTTGCACCAGACAATCCGAATATTATTTATGCGGCAGCATGGAAAGCACAACGAACACCTTGGACGATTATTAGTGGAGGGATGAAAGAAGGCGGTATTTATAAATCAACAGATGGTGGAGACAATTGGACTAAATTAGCAAAAGGCTTACCACAAGGATTAATTGGAAAAGCGGATTTAACCGTTTCTGCCAATGACCCTAGCAGAGTCTATGCCCTAATTGAAGCGCCTGAGGAAGAAAGTGAAGCAGGTAGAGGCGGGCTATATCGGTCTGATGACTACGGTGCTAGTTTTGAATTAGTCTCTTATAAAAAAGAATTACTAGACCGTCCATTTTATTATTGTAATATCAAAGCAGACCCGCAAAATGCGGATGTTTTATACGCTTCTGCCACTCGATTTTTTAAATCTAAAGATGCTGGAAAAACGTGGAAAAGAATGCGTACCCCACATGGCGACAACCATGATATTTGGATTAATCCAGCCGATTCTATGAATTTTATTCAGGCGAATGATGGTGGGGTTAATGTAACTTTAAATGGGGGGGTAAGTTGGTCGAACCAATTTAATCAAGCAACCGCAGAATTATACCAAATTGAAGTGGATGACCAAGTACCTTATTGGATTTATGCAGGACAACAAGATAATTCGACTTTAGCTTTACCTAGTTTACCCACTTTTTTGAGTTCTGGTGGACAAGAGCAAATTTTATTAAGTGTAGGTGGTTGTGAAACGGGACCAGTTGTACCCAAACCAGGCAATCCAGATATTGTTTACGCTAATTGTAAAGGTCGATTTGGGGTTTATAATAAAAAAACAGGGCAAGAAAAAAAGTATTATGTCGGTGCTAGTAATATGTATGGACACAATCCGAAAGAGTTAAAATATCGTTTCCAGCGGGTTTCTCCAATCCATGTCTCGCCACATAATCCAGATGTGGTTTACCATACTTCTCAATATGTCCACAAAACCACCAATGATGGGCAAACTTGGGAAACCATTTCGCCAGATTTAACAGATTTTGACCCAAAAAGACAAGTAATTTCTGGTTTCCCAATAACTAGAGATGTAACAGGAGAAGAATTTTATAGCACCATTTATTCCATCAGAGAATCGCAGTTACAAGCAGGATTAATTTGGACAGGGGCAAACGATGGGCCTGTCTATGTGACACAAGATAGCGGCAAAGATGGTTGGAAAAATGTAACCCCTAAAAGTTTACCAAAAGGTGGTCGAATAGATTGTGTAGAACCATCAGCACATCAAGCAGGAAAAGCTTATTTCACTTCTTTGCGCTATCAATTAGGCGACTGGACACCCTATATTTATAAAACAGAAAATTATGGTCAAGATTGGACATTGATTACCAAGGGCATTCCAAATGATTATCCAGTAAGAGTACTTAGAGAAGACCCCGATAAAGAAGGGGTATTATATGCAGGTACAGAGTATGGGCTATTTGTGTCTTTAGACGATGGGGAAAACTGGCATGCCTTCCAGAATAATTTACCTGTTACCCCAATTAGCGATTTAAAAGTCCACCAAAAAGATTTGGTCGTTTCTACTATGGGGCGGTCATTTTGGATATTAGATGATTTATCCATTTTACACGAATCTATGGATAAAATAGCTGCAACAGATGCCCAATTATTCCAGCCAAGAGACGAATACAGATTGCGATATAGAGGAACTAGTAAAAATAGCATTCCACACTACCCTTCCAATGGCGTTAATATTAATTACTATTTAAAGAATACTGCTAAAAGCATGATTAGCTTAGATATTTTAAATAGTTCAGGAGAGGCCATTCGTAGTTTTAGAAGTGTAGATGCCGCCAAAAAGAAAGTAGATAAAGAGCGAAATATGTCTACTGAATTTTCGGGTAGAGGCACAACACCATTACTAAAAACAGGTGAAGGCTTACACCAATTTCGTTGGGATATGCGACACGAAGGGGTTTGGGACAAAGACGCTAAAAGAAGTGGCAGAAATGGTGCGTTAGTCAGCCCTGGCGAATATACGGCACGTTTGAAAGTGAATGGGCAAACTTTTCATGAAACGTTTACGATTAAAATGGACCCAAAAGTGGCAACCAGTGGCGTAACCATTGCGGAAATAAAAGCACAAGAAACCATCAATTTAAAAGTAAGGACACAAAGAAATTTAGCGAAACAAACCCTCGCCAATATCGAAAAAATAAAAACTAAATTAACGACTATTCCATTGGATAAACGCAGCAAATCTCAAATCAAACAAATCGAGCAATTAGATGATTTGATGCAGCAGTTTGTGACCAAGAAAGGGCGCTATCAAAAACCGATGTTGTTAGACCAGTTCCGTTACCTTAATTACATGATTGATGCGGCAGACCAACAGCCAGGGGACGATGCGATTACTAGATTAAAGGAATTATCTGGTTTGTTGAAAAAACATGTTGCCGCTTATCGGTCAATTGCGAAAGTGAAAGAGGCGGTGCGAAGTGGTGTTGGCAGTGAACAGTAGGTAGTTTTGCAGTCGGCAGTGAACAGTTTACAGTAGGCAGTTTTGCAGTTTGCAGTGGGCAGTGAACCATTTTACCGTACACCGTCTTTAAAAAAAAAGGTATCAATTCAGCGATCATCTGATTTGATACCTTTTTTATTGCTACCCTAAATTATCTTCTTCGGAGGGGCCATCTGCATCGTCCTTGTCTGGTTCTTTTCCACCAAGCATTGCAATAATTACAGATAGAATCTTATCCGTGTACAAATCAGCAGTTTGTGCCATGATTCTTCTTGAAGCTAAATTAGACCATACAAAATCTTTAATTTTTTCTTTTACCGTATCCGATAAGTTTTCATCTCCCCAAGCCATAATACTTCTTTTTTTAAGGTTATCGTATAATAACCTTTGGTCAAATGTCAAAATAGACGGGTTGGACTGACTTTTTAATTGGACGAAGCATACTAATAAAGTCACTTACTAAGGATAATTTTACTAAATCAAAAAATGACTTAAAAATAGACCGTCTTTGATATTGCTAGTATTATAAATATTTCCTACTTTTGCCCTCCGAAATAAACTACCCTATTTCTTAAATTGCCGAAGTGGCGGAACTGGTAGACGCGCTGGATTCAAAATCCAGTATCCTCGGATGTGCGGGTTCGATTCCCGCCTTCGGTACTATATTAAAGCCTCATTCATTTTTTGGATGGGGCTTTTTTGTGTTAAGTCTATTTTCTACTCCTCAAACCATCAATAAATTTCCCAAATCCCCTCCCCATTCCTAAATAAAGTCAAAAAAGATATTAATTTTAGGACTTTAGCAATTCCAAAACAAAAAACATGGATAAAATAGTAAAATTATTTTTTGGCTTTTTGCTTTTATTTGGGGTATTGATTATTGCTTTATGGACTTCTGACGTACCAGAAAATGCGACGGGCTTAACGGACACAACTTTTGCGACGTTAAATAAAAGTGGTCAAACAGTAGTGGCGAATCCGACAGTCAAATATCTAGCTTATCTGTTTGGGGTGGGCATTATCTCCATTTTTGGGTTTATGCTATTTATAGGTGGTCGGAAAAAAGAGGCGACTATCAGAAAAAAATTATATCGAGCCTTAGCTATCGGCATCACCGCTATGCTATTTGTTTATACCATGCTAGTACGGTCTTGGTGGGAATATGTCGCTACCAATAATATGGATTATTTTATGGGCTTACCCAAACCTACCGCTTGGATGCTTTTTGGCATTATGCTAACCCCTTTTTTTATCGCCTATTGCTATTCCACTCAATTCGAAACATGGATTTATAATGCCGAAGACGAAAAACGATTTGAGGAGATTATGGCTAGACGGAGGGAACGGGGGCAGTAGGCAGTTTGGCAGTGTGACAGTTTAGCAGTTATCAGTCGGCAGTTTTAACGAATTCATCATTCATAGTTCATCATTCATCATTAACGTTATGGAAGCCTATAGAAATCCAATCATTTTAACCTTTGTTGCCTTATACATGCTTTTATGCATAGGCGTAGGTATTTGGGCATTGCGCCGAACTAAATCGACCCATGATTTTTTCATGGCAGGACGGGATTTAGGGATTATGGTAACTGCTTTTGCGGTGTTTTCTAGTACTTTGAGTGGTTTCGGCTTTGTTGGTGGACCAGGCTTGGTGTATAAACTGGGGATGAGTTCTGTGTGGATGGTCGTTTGTGCGGTGATGGGCTATAATATTTCTTTTATGCTCTTGGCGAAACGCTTGCGCTTATTTTCTGAATTAGGAAATTCGTTGTCTTTACCCGATGTTGTTTTTTTGAGATATGGAAAGCGGTCTACTAGTTTTCTAGTTGCTTTAGCTATTGTTTTAGGGGTATTGGGGTATTTAGCTACGCAAATTTTGGCGATGGCAGTGGTCTTAAAAGATATATTAATCGAAACAGATTTTTTAGCCAATATTAGTCTAGAAATGTGTGTTTTGATTTCTTGCTCTATTTTGGTTTTTTATAGTGTAACGGGTGGGATTGTCGCTTCCGTTTATTCGGATTTAATTCAAGGTGGTGTGATGGTCGTTGCGGCAACTTTAGTCTTTCTGACCGTCGTTTATACGTTTGATAATGGCTTTGCAGAAATTAGTCAAACCATCCAAGAGCATGACCCAGAAGCGATTGGACCTTGGGGAACATTGGGAATGGTCGGCTGTCTGAGTTGGTTTTTTGTCTTTGGATTGGGGAGTTCAGGACAACCGCATGTCATTACCAAAATGATGATGTATAAAAATGTGAAGGATGCCAAATATATTTTACCGCTTTCCGCAATGGGTTATTTATTTTCTGCCTTATTATGGATAGGGATAGGTTTAGCCATGCGTGCTTTAGTGATTCAAGGCGTACAACCAGAATTGGCAAATGCGGATGCCGCCGCCTCTCAATTTTTACAAAATTATGCCCATCCAGTTTTAGCAGGGGTCGTATTTGCTGGTTTATTTGCTGCAATTATGTCTACCGCTGATGCTTTTTTGAATATCGGAACGGCGGCTATTATGCACGATATTCCAAAAGCCATTGGCAAAACGATTAACAATGAATTATTTTGGGCAAGAATGACGACTGCTTTAATCACCATATTTGCGGCAGTTTTTGCGCTTTACTCTGGTGACTTAGTGGCTATCTTGGGTGCTTTTGGCTGGGGAACTTTTGCCGCTGCTATTGTGCCTGTAGTGGTGCTTGGTTTTAATTGGAAACGAGCAACTCCAATGGCAGCAAATATTGCCGTTATTTCCAGTTTGGTCGTAAATTTTGTCATTAAAATATTTAAAATATCGGTACCTTATAATATTGATGTGGGAGCTTTGGCTTTGACCGTTTCTCTGATTTTATTTATTGGGATTTCTTTGGCATCAGAAAAACCAGAGCTTGACCCTGATGTGGAGGCGGTGATGGATTTGTAAGGATTTTTTCTTTTTTGAAGCTGATTATTAAGCTATTTTTTATGATTTTATTGGAATTATTATCCCATAGTTAGAGTCCTCCGCTGGTCTATTTCTCACCAACGGGTGAAGAAAGACAACAGACAATTACCTATTTTTAATCTGATTACTTATTCCATCTACTACGACTTTTCTATCTAAAAAATCATAAAAATCAGTGAAACTTGTGTCAAAAAAACTAAATTGCAATAGACTAACAACAACATATTTGAAAACTAATAGAGCGTCAGATAAAAAACTGATAAATGGTTAGTCGAACGTGTCGGACACCTTTGGAGGTGTCCGACACGTGATTATCAATTTTCAATCTGACTATCTAAAAACTACACAACATGTCAGATTTTTACCTCAAAATTCGTTATCGAGGTCAATTAAAACAACCTAACGATGTTTTTCAACTAATCAAAGAAACAGAGGATATTTGCCGTACCAATGGCTGGTCCTACCGAGTATGGGAAGAAGATTGGACAGCACCGCAAACCTTATCTATGGGTTTTGGAGATGGTGCTATGAACTTTGAGGGCCATGCACCACTCAAAGGCATCTCTTTTAGCATTGGTGATTCCGAAGGCATTTGGTTGACCTTTTTGCCTAATGGGTTATTGCAGTCCCTACTCACCCTAACCAACCCCACTTTTTTCTTAGATGATGCAGTCTTCCCTTGGCAAAGAGTCAAAACGGGTTATGATAAAGGGGCTGGACATTTAGCCCTTTGCAAATTATTTAAACACCTGTCCAGTAAGTACTTTGAGGTATTTGAAGTGCTAGATGAATCTGGGTATTGGGAACATGGAGATGATGCCAAATTTACCGAATGGATTAATACCGCTATTCGAAATCACGAATTATTCAGTCAAGGATTAGATGCTATTTACAACGATGAATCCTTGAGTAAAGAAGAACGAAGGAATAAACTACGGGCGTTAGGGAAAAATTTTGGAACAAGGAGGTATGGAGAATAAATGATTGTTTTATTGTTGGGCTTTCTCTAAAAGTCATTTTCGGCGAGATAACTAAATATCAAATAATTTATTTGTAAGTTCTCAATGCTGGTCAGGAGACTCCGATAAAATCGGAGCAGGCTCAGCGGATAGTCATGTCTAATCTGGAGACTAGACACATCGAGCACCGATATTCCTAGTCTCCAGACTAGGAATGATTATCTCGTCGTCTCCTGACGACACTCAAGATAAAGTTTTTAGAGCATTAGAACATTCCACCACCATCACTCATACAACTCCGCATTCGGCGTCTTAGCTAAATCTACCAATAATTGCCCAATATTTTTAGCACAAGCATCCAAATAAATCTTTCCTTTTTCCGCCGTTGAAGGATAAGGATTACCTACGCCTGTATCGGCTGTCACTTGCGTCCATTTCCGTTGAGAAGTGACCCAACCTTCTTTGAAAGCTTTAATTTTAAAGCGTTTGGCTGCCCCGTCTCCTGCTTCTGCTAGAGGTCGAACTAAATCAGGTGCTATATGCATCATTGCGCTTGTTTCCATTTCCCCTGCGTGGTCGCCAGGGTCGTCAAAATATTTTGTCCAATCGACTGCTTGATACCAATTGGCCCAACAAATAAACATTTCTGGAAAATGAAAAGACATCTCCCGAATCATATTTTTAAAATTATTGCCACCATGCCCATTCAACAAAACCAATTTATCAATGCCTGCTCGAACTAGTACATCTACGGTATCTTTTAGAATCGCCATTTGGGTACTAGGATTGATATTCATACACAAATTGACATCTAATTGTCCAGTATTAATACCATAGGGAATACAAGGCAATACGATTACTTTGCTGCCTGCTTCCCAAGCTACTTTAGCAGCCGCTGCCGCCACATGGTCTACTTGGTAGTTATCGGTGGCATAGGGTAGGTGATAATTATGGGCTTCGGTTGCGCCCCAAGGCATAACGGCTACTTTATAGTCCGTCTCTTTGACAGTTTTCCAATTTGTTTCGGCAAGGATGTATGGTCTCACAGGATGACAGGTTTTAACTCCGTATTTTAATCGGAGATTTAAAGGTGGATTAACAGGATTGTTATAGCTACTGCTAAGTAACGGATAAAAAATAAGATGCACAAGTTAAGATGAATAGTTTATATCTCGGATATGGGCATCTCGGATTAAAGGGTTTTCTTATAAAAATGGAAAAACGCCCTTTTTGATAATTTTCAATTTTCAATTT
>JBGCFJ010001079.1:0-2971 GCA_045106885.1 Saprospiraceae bacterium | reverse complement strand
CAGGTGTGTTACAAGAAAATAGGAGTAGACAACTTATTATAAAAAAGAAAGTGCATTGCATTGAAGAGGATTAACAGGTATTAGGGGGGGGGGGGTGAGACAAATGTAGGGTTTTTAAAACGGTAGGGACGCTTAAAAATGTAAAATAGCTTGAATTAAACCCGAAGCAATCCCTAAAAAAGACAAGCCTAATCCCGTAATAAAAATATATAAGGTTCGCTGGTAATAAACGTTGGCATTTTCTTTAGGATAATTGGCGTTTAGTATTCTAAAAAGCGCTGTTATTAATAGTAGAACGCCAATTGCTAAACCCAATCCAACAAAATAATCGGCATTGGTACTTTTATCTACGGTTTCCGTTGCCCAATCTGCGGAAAAGCCCATTACAAAACCAAGGATAATACCAATGGCAGTAACCATCGGTTGTCTGAATTCTTTTAAATTGTCAGTCATATATATTAGTTGTCTATCATCCAATGACTTCCCGTCACTGGATGATTTGGAATGTATTCAACTCGTTATAAGCAGCCTTACATCTATTTTAGAAAGGAAATCTTCCAGTAACGGGAAGTTACTGGAAGATAGCAAAAGTCAAAGATAATTAACCTAGGATTAGTTAGGCAAATAAACCATTAATTTTTACCTTACCGTCGTTCCTTATTTTTTCATTAAAACAAAACGACGAATTATGTTAATGGCTTTAAAAGTAATCTTAGGTTTAATTGGTGCCTTATTATTGTTTATAGGAGGGCGCTGGATGTTTGGCCTAGATAAGATGATGCGAGAACATGGCATTTCTGCTGATAAAAATATTGGTAAGAGTAACCTTAGAGGAGATATTGGTGGCCTTTTGATTGGCGGGGCAGCCTTTATTTTTATGATGTTGTATGAAGGGGTTGAAAAATGGGCTTTCCCTGTCATTATCATTATGGGATTAGTTATTTTAGGACGTGTGGTTAGTCTAATTTCGGATGGCAAAAGCAAACAAGGCATGATTTCTATTGCGGTAGAATTAATTATTATTGCGCTGATTGTTGGAATTGCTGGATTGTCTTAGGGGGCTGGTTACTGGTTACTGGTTGCTAGTTGTTTGTCAACTAGCAACCAAATGCATAATATCAAAATACTTCTGGATTAATCGGATTTATTATGAAAAAATCCGTAAAATTGACCATAAATCGTTTATCGTGAACCAACGAATAAAATCTGAGCAATGCATGGACTAAAATACCTTTTCGTTTATCTCCTTCCTATCAGCACGTATATTGCCTTTACGTCAACGGGTTTATTATCCTTTTTACCCGTCTTTCTTTTCTTTTTTTTAGTCCCTTTCTTAGAATTATTTTTACCAATAGATGCGGCGAATTGGGAAGAGAAAGTTGTAGCGGACGAAAAAAATGAAAAAATTTATGACTGGATACTCTATTTAGCTGTTCCTGTTCAGTTAGTTTTATTGGGCTTTTTCTTAGTGGTGATACAAAACACGCCTTTTGGAACAATGGAATATACGGCTAGAGTTTTGGCTATGGGATTAATGTGCGGTGTTATGGGTATTAATGTTGGACATGAATTAGGACATAGATTGGATAGAACCGAGCAATTTTTAGGTGAAATTTTATTACTAACTTCCTTAAATACCCATTTTTTACCCTACCATAACGGCGGACATCATCTAAATGTAGCTACGCCTAAAGATGCGGCTACTGCGGCTAAAGGGCAATTATTATATACCTTTTGGTTTACCTCTCATTTTAGAAGTTATGCGAAGGCATGGCGATTGGAAAATAACCGAATGCGTCGAGCAGAAACAGCTATTTTTTCTTTGAACAATCGAATGGTTAGCTACTCCATTGCAAATATTGTCCTATTAACTAGTATTTATGCTTTTTTTGGTACGACCGTATTATTGACTTTTATCATTGCGGCGGTTTTAGGTATTGGCTTATTAGAAACGGTGAATTATATCGAACATTATGGCCTTTTAAGAGCAAAAAACAAACGAGGTAAATACGAACCAGTTCGCCACCACCATTCTTGGAATTCTGACCATATTATTGGGCGAACCATGTTATTTAACTTATCTCGACATTCTGACCATCATTATAATGGAAGCAAAAAATACCAAATTTTAAAATCTATGCCTGCTAGTCCGCAGATGCCAACGGGTTATCCTGGTATGTTGGTGCTTGCTTTTTTTCAACCCCTTTGGTTTTATGTGATGAATCGGCGATTGGAAAAAGTTAATAAAAATGGGTTTTTGACAAATCCCTCCGACTAGTCGGAGTAAACTGTGGAAAATCAGTTCGTCCGATGACTAGCGTCGTCGGATGAGCTGATTTTAATCATCCGACGACGCAGTAATCGGACGATTAAAATCTCATTTCACAGTTTACTCCGATTCATCGGAGGGATTTGTCAGAGAATCATAAAAATATATCTTTTTAATAATCTAAGGAATTGGTAGAAACAAAGCGGCTGTGGGAAACAGCCGCCTAATTTTAAATAAGCCATCCTTTCTTATTAAAATGGTCCATAGAAGTTGACTCATAACTGAAATTAATTAAAGATGGAAATAACGATTCATTTTGATTGGACAACCTTATTTATTTGGACTTTGCTTGGTTTATTATTAGGCTTCTTTTTTCGCCAGCTATTTTTGAATCGGCAAAGAGCGACCGTACTACTTAGCGAGTATGAGCCACAAAATAGATTAGAACCTTTATTAATAACACCATCAACTACGATTTCAACCACTAAAACTAAACGCAAAAGAAAATACCAAAATTCCAAATTGCTAACTGCCGACAAAGAACGAATTATGACCAAAGTCGTCCATTGTATGGAACAAGAAAAAATATTTAAACAGTCTAACCTCACCTTAACTAAACTGGCTAAAAAAGTGGAGGTACCCAAACACCAATTATCACAAACGATTAATGAACAAATGGCCGTCAATTTTTTAGACTTTATC
>JBGCFJ010001078.1:0-5597 GCA_045106885.1 Saprospiraceae bacterium | reverse complement strand
TTAAGTTTAGTAGAAGCAGGGAAATTGGATTTAGATAAAAATGTCAACAAATACCTAACTTCTTGGTATGTACCAGATAATGATTTTACAAAAACTGAAAAAGTAAGCCTAAAGCATATCGTTAGTCATAAAGCAGGCTTAACAGTACATGGATTTTTAGGGTATTCACCAGGTTTAAAAGTACCAACTTTAGTACAATTATTAGAAGGGCAAAAACCTGCTAATTCTCCAGCGATTAAAGTGGATAAAGCACCTGGAGGGAATATGCGCTATTCGGGTGGAGGCTATTGCGTGATGCAACAAATGATGATTGATGTAACAGGAAAGACGTATCCAGAAATTATGCAAGCGCAAGTTTTAGGCCCGATCGGAATGACTAAAAGTACTTTTGCACAACCCTTACCTGCCGACCAATTAAAAAACGCAGCGACGGGGTATGTGCCAAACGGTTCGATGACCAAAGGCGAACGACATACGTACCCAGAAATGGCAGCAGCAGGTTTATGGACCAATGCGCCTGAATTAGCCAAGTTTGTGATTGATTTGCAGCAGACCTTAAAAGGGAATAGTGAAAAAGTTTTATCCCAAGCAATGGCAAAACAAATGGTCACGGCAGTAGAAGGAGATTTCATCGGTTTGGGTATCTTTTTAAAAGAAGGGCGTTTTGGACATGGCGGATGGAATGAAGGGTTTTCTAGTGAAATGACAGGCCATATCGAAGATGGTTATGGGGTAGTAGCAATGATTAATGCCAATCAACCAGATTTACTCAACGAAGTAATGGATGCGGTAGCAAGAGTGTATAATTGGGAAGATGCCGCTCCACAACCTCACGAAAAATTAGCTTTTACAGATGCCGAAATAGCCCGTATTTCTGGTAAATATGCCTACGAATTTGATGAAAACCTAACCGTTTATGCAGAAGACGGAAAAGTATTTCTGAAATATTTAACGAATACAACGCCAGAAGAACTCATTAAAATTGGAGAAAATAAGTATGTCAGAAGGTCTAGGAAAGCCATTATTCAGTTTTTGAATGACCCACTTAAAGCCGACCAATCCTTAGTCTTTTTGCCTAACAAAGAAGGGGAAGCATTAGATTATAAAAATGTAAGAATGGATGCAGCTGAAAAATTAGGCATAGAATGGCTGATGGAAGGGAATGTTGAAAAGGCAGTAGCCATTTACCAGCAAAAAAAGCAAGCACAGCCTAATTTTATGCCTGCGCATGAGGAATACATCAATCGTGGAGGCTATCAAATGATGGGGAGTGGCAATCTTGATTTAGCCCTTAATATTTTTAAACTCAATGTTGCTTTACACCCAAAAGCCTATAACACCTATGATAGTTTAGGCGAAGCTTATATGAAAAAAGGAGAGAAAGCATTGGCGATTAAAAATTATAAAAAATCATTGGAATTGAATCCTAAGAATGAGAATGCGGTGGCGATGTTGAAGGAGTTGGAGTAAGTTGTAGTAAATTTTAAGTCAGTAATCATACATCAGAAATCATAAATATCTCCCGTGAAAAACTAGATAGATTTATGATGTATGATGTATGAACTGTGATTTAAGATTTTTTACACCAAGCAATGCCCCCCAATCTCCGACAAATCCTTACAACCAGCCAAAGCCATCGTCAATTCAAAATCAGCCATTAAATTAGACATCACTTCCTCGACGCCTTCTTGACCAGCAAGGGTTAAGCCATAACAATGAGGGCGGCCAACACAAACTGCTTTGGCACCCAATGCAAGGGCTTTGAAAATATGTGCACCCGTTCGAATACCAGAATCCATTAAAATAGGCATATCACTCCCTGCTTTGCGAACAGCTTCGACGACTTTAGGTAAGGCATCAATAGCAGAAATTGACCCATCGACTTGACGACCACCGTGATTAGAAACGATAATACCATCGACTCCATATTTGACGGCTAAAGCGCCATCTTCAGGATGTAAAATACCTTTTAATAAAATCGGTAAATCTGTTACAGAACGTAAAAAAGCTAAATCTTCCCAAGTAATCGAAGGACGAGAATAAACGCCAGTAAAAGCTTGTACCGATTTAAAAGTTGCTACATCAACATTTGGCGGAAGCATAGATTCATCCCCAAAATCCATATTTTTTACGATATTATTAAAAACAGGGTCACTCGTATATTGAGCAATGCCTTGTCCTCTTAAGAAAGGTAAAAACATTAAATCTAAATCTTGTACGCGCCAGCCTAACATTGTTGTATCTAAAGTTACAGCAATAGCCGAACAGCCACATTTTTCCGCCCGTTGTACGAGACTTTTAACGAGTTCATTAGACTTACTCCAATATAATTGAAACCAACGTGGACTATCTCCCATACCAGCAGTAATTTCCTCCATAGAAAAAGAGGCTTGATTAGAAATAATCATCGGCAAACCCAATTTGGACATGGCTTTGCCTACTGCTTTTCCTGCGTCTTCATGAACCATTTCTAAAACCCCAATCGGACAAGTTAACATTGGGGCAGGAATTTTATCTCCAAATAACTCTACACTCGTATCTCTAGCAGAGACATCTTTTAACATTCGTGGATAAATTCGATATTTAGCAAAAGTGTCATGGTTCTCTCGAATCGTATCATCCGAACCAGCACCACCAATAATATAGCCTGCTGCTTCGGGTGTCATTTTTGCCTTAGCTTGGGCTTCTAATTTTCGATAATCAAAAGGAACAACAGGTTTTACACCCATCATACCTGCAACATATTTTTCTGCCTGTCTAGCAGGGGCAGAAACTATTTTCTTTTCGCTCATTATTTAATCATTTAATCATCGTAATCGAACAAATAAATTATTAATCCTTTTACAGTTTTAAACACATAGTCACCTAGTAAAAAACACATAGTAAACATATTTTTACGAACTAAATACAACTAAGTACCCAGACAGAATTAGTTTTAAAGTAATTTTATCTTTCTACTTATTTGCTTATTAAAACTATGTTCACTATGTGAAAATACTATTGTGACTATGTGTTCAAAAAGTGTTAGTTTATTTTGTCATAGCACTTATCACATACTACTCAAAAACCACATTTTCCGCATCCTCATGCCACCCCATAAATAAATCTCGATATCGTTGATTCATTACATTTCGTTTAACTTTTAAAGTCGGCGTCAATAAACCATTTTCTACGCCCCAAACATCTTTAGTAATGATGATGGTAGATACCTTTCTATAATTTGGCATTTTTTCATTCACCTCTTTTAGGGTTTTATCTAAACTTGCCCGTAAGTCGGCTTGTGATTTGGCAGCGCCCATTTCAGATGGAACAATTAATGCCATTGGTTGAGGGCAACCCAGACCAACAATACAAATTTGTTCAATATCAGAGTTATTCGCAAATTCCCATTCAATCGGTGCAGGCACAATAAATTTACCTTTAGAAGTTTTAAAGGTATCTTTCACTCGACCTGTGATGAATAAATACCCTTCATCGTCTAATCGCCCTTCGTCTCCTGTATGCAACCAACCATCTTTTAAGGTTTCGGCTGTTTTTTCAGGTGATTTATAATAACCAACCATATTCCAAGGCGCTTTGTATAGGATTTCATTCGTCTCAGGGGCAATTCTTACCTCGGAGCCATAGCGAGCTTTACCTACTGAGCCTGGTCGAATATCTTTGCCATTTAAGGTGGTAGAAATAGCACAATTTTCGGTCATACCGTAGCCTTCAAAAATATAAAGCCCTATACTTCTGTACCAATTTTTTTGTGTTTCCGACATCGGCGCAGCACCTGTCAAAGTACCTCTTGCTCTATCAAGTCCCAAGCCTTTTAATAGTTTCTTTTTTACGGTGCCTCCTACTATGGGAATCTTTAGCATCATATCCAGTTTCTTCTGTGGCATTTTAGCTAAAATACCCATTTGGAACTTGGTCCAAATTCTAGGTACTGCAAAAAATAGGGTAGGGCGCGTATCCTGTAGATTTTTGAAAAAATGAGCTAAATCCTGCGTAAAGGAAATATCTCCTCCATAGGTCAAAGCAGAAAATTCTACAACTACTCTTTCAGCAATATGGTTCAAAGGCAAATAAGAGAAAAAATGATTATCACCGTCATGAGATACTTCTAGACTATTATCATGTTCCATAATAACTTTAGTACTATCGACTGTTCGCCAAGTTTGTACCACACCTTTGGGTGTTCCAGTTGTTCCAGAAGTAAAAACAATAGTCCAAATATCATCATAATCAGGGGATGGCTTACCTTGTAATGGTTCATGTGCATTCATGAATTCGTTCCAGTCATGTCCTCTATCTACTACTGCATTATCTTTATATTGGGGAAATCTAATCATTGGCATTTCTGTAGGAATCCCAGCCTTCATACTATTCCAATCGTCTAATTTACCAACAAAAATAGCATCCACATCCCCCAATCTTAATACCTCACTAATTTGGTCTGCCTGCAAAGTTGGATAAAAAGGAACAGAGACATATCCTGCCATCATAATCGCAATATCCGCAATAACCCATTCTCGACAATTTTTAGAAACCAATCCAATATGTGCTTTATCTCGAAGCCCCAAGGACTTTAATCCAGTAGCTAATTTACGTGCCATTTGCCCGACTTCAGCCCAAGTATAGACTTCCCATTTATCCTCAAATGGTTGGCGAAGAAAAGGGTCGTTGGCATGTTTTATCTCGTTTGTATAGAATTTTAATTCATACTTTTCCATATGGGAATTTTGATATTCGTTTTGTAAATAAATAAGAAAACGGAATATAATAATTAATTGGGGAGGTTTCCAAATTTTAATTTTAGTATTTGGAGGCTAATTAGTGTTTTTTGATGAAACGAGCATTGTAAGTTACCTTTTATTTGTTACTAGAGATATGCTGTTACATAGAACAAGCTTAGGTTATCCTTTAAATAATAGAGGAAATGACTATTTTATTTTCTCACCTATTACTACTTTTTTTATTAATGTATAAACGTGTGATAATCCATTGTTTGATAATTCCATTATTGAAAGAATCCATTAGAATGACGGATTAAATAAACAACGGATAAGTATCATTTTTTAAACGGATGGTCTAATTAATCATTTCTATACTGCTCCATAAACCGAGATCCTAAAATTAAAAAGATACCCCAAAAAGACATGCCCATTAACCCATGCCCTGCATCATAATGAGCCGCAGTTGCTAAAACCGCATCAAAGAAAAATCCAGCATAAGCCCATTCTTTTAACATACTAACTTTATTGGTTAATACCGCAATGACACCTAAAATCTTAGCTATTGCCAAAGGAATAACGACCCAAGTAGGAAAGCCTAATGTCGTGAAAAAGCCTTTAATCATTTCTGTATTGAAGAAATACATTTGAGCAGAGAAGAGAAATAGTCCACACATTAATCCTGTTAAAACCCAATAGCCTATTTTTTTATAATTCATTCTTATAAATTGGTTGGTTTAAGTGACGAGGTAGAAATAAAGTGTGCCAGAGTACGCAGTTATTTTTTCTTCTAAGGATTCTTTAAAAACCGCATATAGCCTTTGCTACATAAGGCTTTTTCAAGATTTCTTAGAAGGAAATAAGAACAAGTAATGTGGC
>JBGCFJ010001077.1:0-2947 GCA_045106885.1 Saprospiraceae bacterium | reverse complement strand
TTCTATCGTAAAATTATCCACTACAGGGTTGGGAAATAATTTAATTTTATGCGTTCCTTTTGGTTGAATAATCGTTCTAGCTTGCACCAAAGGTTCAGTTAATGCCGCTGGAGCACAATCCGCAATCATAGCTGTAAAATCACTTCCTAACTGCGCATGAAACCCAGGTAGCAAAGTAATAGATTCAGCGGCAATATAATTAACTGGATTTGGTGTATTAATAGTGCTAGTAGAAGTAATCGTCGTTTCCGTCCGATAAATATTAGCAGTAGAAGTATCTAAATTAATTGCATTGCCTTCACATGGGACATTCGCCAATCCCACTATATGCAGTTGAGTTACTAATGCACATTCCGTTCCATTGGCATCGGTTACCATGGCACTTAATTGGTAATTGCCGTCGGTTAAATTTTGTAATGCTGGTAAGTTCTCAAAATCATAAGGTGCCGTATTATCTGCCGAAATCCAAGTATTATCTAAAAATAAAGCAACGGAATTAATCGCTGCTTCTCCACCTGTAACCGCTACATTTACTGTATTAATATCGTTTTGGGTTAAAAAAGTCGGGTCAATTTGAGGGTTGGTCAGCTCGATAGTTGGGCAACTGACGGCATTAAAAGCTATTTTTTGAATACCTCGACAGCCGACTATTCCATCATTAGCGGCACTTATTAACACATATCTAGCAGTAATGCCAGAAAAATCAGGTCCTTCAAAACCTGCATATCCATTAGTACCGTTAGCTAAATCCCATTCCGTAGTCATTAAAGTTTGCCAATAAATACCATCGGTAGAATAGTCTATAATAACCGATTCAAATCCTAAAGAATGCGACCCAAAGGCATTATAATTCCATACATGCGTAGTCCCCAAATCATATAATTGACCAAAATCGTATTGTATCCAATGTCGCCCATTTCTAGCAGGGTAAGGAGCATCGGTAATAGGCGCACAAGATAACCATCCATCATCAGCCCGATTACTCACTTCATTAGTGGTTTCACATTCTTCGGCTACCACATAGGAAGTATTTGGGTCATCACAATCAGGTGCAGTACAGGGTGTTCCAGCACAATTACAATTGCCATCCCATTGGTCATTAGCAGTAAAAGGGTCATTATCATTACAGCCTACGCCACTCTTAATACACATCGTTTCACAGGTGTAATCAAAGAAATAGAAAGTAGGCATACGTTTCCACTCATCTTGTGTTTGATAAGGTGTTTTCCAATAGAGATTAAAATTTTGATAAGGGTCATCTATTCCTTTATGCCTAAATTCGACATAATAATAGCGCCCTGCTTCCATCAATATATTCTCTGTAGTTTGCTCGTATGGTCTTTCTCCAAAATCTTTATTATGTTCATAAGGCCCTGCCCACCAATAAGTCCATATTTCATTAGCCGTTTTATTAGCAGGAGAATCATCCGAACTAATATAAAATACATTTTGATGGCTTCCCGTAACATTAAAACTATAATAACCTGTAACAGGAACAGCAATAAATCCCTGAAAATAAGTACCATAATTAGGGATGCCTCCATCCTGCGTAAAATAAGTTTCTATGAATAAATCATCTAAAGTTTCTACCGTATCTGGTTGTACATTATTATCAATTGCCGTATTCAATGGGGCTAGATGGTAATCCTCTATATTATAATACATATAAGTTTGTACCAAACCTCTTTCCCCAACACAAGTGTTCGTCGTTACAGGATCGCCTGTGCAGTTACAATTTCCGTCCCATTGGTCATTTTGTGTATTGGGGTCACCGTCATCACAAGTTGTCCCTCTAGTTTCACAAATTGGTTCACATACATTATAAATATAAGCTCCACCAATCGTCGTCCAATTAGTTGTATTAATACCCCCAGCTATAAAATCCCCTTTCCATTCTAAACTGGCAAAATCTGCCCCTGCTTGTTCAAAATGAGTCAATTCAAAATAATAGTACTGTCCAGCTGCTAACGTAATCGTATCCAAATCCGCAAGGTAATTTGTATCTGCATTTATATCCACTAAATTACCAATCGTATTATCTGTACTCAATCGAAAAGAAAGCGTATCATCTCCACTCGCATTAAAAACTACTTCTCCCCCAATCTCCGTACGGAGATAACCTTTTATCTGCGAACCATAAAAGTCTGCATAATTATTCGGTGTTGCCAAAGAATAAATGGTTCGGACATAATCAGGGTTATTAGGAAAAGCGTCCGTATGGTCGAGGTCTACAAGCGGATTATCCCATTGATAAATAAAAATATCTGAGAAATACCTCAATTGAACTTCTCCTTGTAGTGTATCACATTGGCTAAAGCCTTGGTTGATGGAAAAAGTTAGTAGGATAAGTGAGATTAAAAAACGCATAGATTTTTAATTGCTGGTAGAAAAGCCTTCAGGCTTTCCCGTCAAAGACCTTCAGGTCTGTTAAGTGGTATTGTTGACTATTTATCTGCTTCATTTTTCCGACCTAAAGGTCGGGCACGGGAAAGCCTGAAGGCTTTACTACCATTTATAGAAACATTCCAATAGGTGGCGTATTTGGTGAATAGGAATAAAAATTTCCAATATTCGGCAACATATAAGATAAATCATTAGGAGATGCCCCAAACCATAAGGCCAACTCTGCATAAAATTCGTCTACTGAAGTCGTTGGAATAAATCGCCCTCTTTCATCTATATTCAAGGATTCATTTAAATTCAGAACAGGGTAATTACCGTAAATTTTTCCGCCGTCAATCGCTCCTCCCATAATCATAGAATTTCCTCCCCAAGCATGGTCAGAACCGTTACCATTAGAAGTCAAGGTTCTAGAGAAATCTGAAATGGTAAAAGTCACTACGTCATCTTCTAATCCTAAATGAGTCATGGCTTGATTGAATTCACTCATCGCATTACTCAAAATAGGCAGCATACCATGCTGATTATCCAAGACTTCATCGTGATG
>JBGCFJ010001076.1:0-7697 GCA_045106885.1 Saprospiraceae bacterium | reverse complement strand
ATAAGATTGCCCCAGGCAACATCCACCACCAAACGCTCCAGCTGAGTTGCCAGGCAAACCAAATCGTGGCCAGGCCAGACAATAGTGCATAAAATCCGATATGCGACCGAAAGCGCTCAATTACAAAATACCGGCCTTTTTCTTTGAAGCCATCTGCTTTACTTAGACCAACCAAACGATGTAATGCATACAGCAAAAGGGTAGAAAAAAAGATAAAAGCGGCCAATGGCTTCGGATGGAAGTGTCCGGATAAGAGCAACTGTGTTTGCCAGCACATAGCTGCAGCACATAGAGCAATCCACAGATTACTATATAGAACCAGATCGATTAGCGGACGGAATACAGACATGTCATTACGATTCTCTGTATGTAGGTAGAGTAATCAATCACTTTAAGCTCTTATTTTTTCGCTTTAGAGCTACTCAATACTCACTTCCAAACACCATCAAAAATATTTGAAATTATGGTCGTACTCAATATTCAGTAGCGTTTCATAAATCAGCTTAATGACATTTTTGACATCATCCTTATGGGCCATTTCAACCGTTGTGTGCATGTATCGTAAAGGAAGAGAAATCAAAGCGGAAGGAACCCCACCATTAGAATAAGCAAAAGCATCTGTATCAGTACCCGTGCGCCGAGAAGCGGCTTCCCTTTGGATGGGTATCTCTTTAGCCTCAGCAGTATCAATAATCAACTGGAGTAGTTTATTGTGGACCGCAGGAGCATAGGTCACCGAAGGACCTTTACCGCTGCGTACATCACCATGCTTTTTAGCCTTGATTAATGGCGTATGGGTATCATGCGTCACATCAGTCACAATTGCAACTTGTGGCTTAATCGTCTCTGCGATCATTTCAGCGCCTCGAAGTCCTACTTCCTCTTGCACTGCATTAACGATATAGAGACTATACGGCAAATCAATCTTATTCTCTTTGATCAAACGAGCTACCTGAGCGATGCAAAAACCACCCATGCGATTGTCTAATGCTCTCCCTACGTAGAAACGATCATTCAAAACGAGCATTTCATCTTCATAGGTGATTACACAACCTACATGTATGCCCATATCCAGAACCTCTTGCTTATTGTCGGCTCCTACATCGATAAATACATTATGGGGTAGGGGAGCAAGCTTAGCGTCTTCTCCCGAGCGGGTATGGATAGCTGGCCAGCCAAAAACACCTTTGATGATACCTTTAGGGGTATGGATATTGACCCGTTTGGATGGAGCAATCATGTGATCTGATCCACCATTGCGAACTACATTGATGAATCCATCATCTGAAATATGGTGTACAAACCAGGATATTTCATCCGCATGACCTTCAATGACAACCCGAAAATCCTTTCCAGGATTAATGACCCCATAAACGGTACCATAATTATCTAGGTGCCATTCATCAATATATGGTTTGATGTATTCCAACCATAATTTCTGTCCTGGTGCTTCAAAGCCAGTTGGAGAAGCATTATTTAAATATTTCTTTAGAAATTTTTCTGATTTTGCGGTAATGAGCTTCATTAAATGTGGTTTTGTAATCAGTTTTTATGCCTAAAATTGAATACAGTAAAAAATTTCCATAAGAATTTTAGCTGTATATGTCAGTTGTTATTGTTCTTAAGTTGTTAAAAAGGCACAAATGTATAATATATTATAAAAATATTAATACGATTTGATGTTTTTTAATGGTTTACTTGAACTTTAATTTTTCTTTTGGATAAGTGATAGGACAATATGTGATGGCTTGTAGATGAGCTTGGTAATAGGAATTAACCTTAAAAATTAATAGTGTTTCATCTAAATGCTTATTTTTTAGCGTTGCCTGCATTGACTTTTTTTCGCCAATTTTTGAGCAATTGTACGTCAGATTCGGCTATAAAGTTTGTTTTTAATGCTTCATTTATTAAAATATCATAATTAGAGAGGGTTTCCATCTGATATCCTGCAGTTTTAAAAGCATTTTTTGCCTTATCAAAGCCATAAGTGAAAATGGCAGCGATACCGACTACTTCTGCACCTGCTTCGACTAATGCGTCAATTGCTCTTAGAGAACTGCCACCTGTAGAAATTAAATCTTCAATCACTAAAACTCGTTCTCCCACATTTAATTCGCCTTCAATTTGATTTTGCCGACCGTGTTTTTTTGCTTTATCTCGAACATAGATGAAAGGCAAATCTAGCGCATCTGCTAAAAGCGCACCATGAGCAATACCTGCGGTAGCAACACCTGCAACTTTATCAAACTTTGGAAATTTTTTGGAACATTCCGCAAAAGCAGCTTTGACGTAATTTCTAGCTTCTGGATGGGATAAAACAATTCTGTTATCACAGTAAATGGGAGATAAAATACCCGAAGCCCAAGTAAATGGGGTTTGAGGACTAAGCTTAATTGCTTTAATTTGCAGCAATCTTTTGGCAACTTCAGCAGCTATATTCATCTAATCTAAGTTTTATTGGATAGCAGCCTGCCGAGAAATAACAAAATGGTCTAATTTTCAGTAAAGGAATACACAAGTAATTTTGGACTGAATAATTTGACAAAACTGTTGTTGTATAGATTTAACTATTTGATTAACAGTTGTTTAATTCGTTTCTCCCAAAGGGCGTTTATATCATTTAAAATTCTCTAAGCAAAAATTTTGGCAAATGTACGAAATCTATATCAATGAAACCCCATTAATTCTTATTCAAAATGACGAATTGGGTACAGATTCTTTAGATACGACTAAAAATCTATTGATTCGGTATAATGGAAAACCTCGTTCGCTGATGAGTCCAATTGACATGTTAGAAAAAACACAACGGTTGGATTCTATTATTATTTATCATCATGATGTCACTCAACTTAAAGCAGATTTTGAAAGTCTCTATAAAATCTTAGCAGCGGGTGGGGGAGTAGTTGTTAATGAAAAAGGTGAAATATTAACCATGTACCGCAGAGGTTCTTGGGATTTGCCCAAAGGAAAAATTGACAAAGGAGAAACCAAAGAAGCCGCAGCGATTAGAGAAGTTCAAGAGGAAACAGGATTAAATGTGGTTGAATTAGGCGATTTTTTATTGGAAACAAATCATACTTATAAAAATAGAAAAGGTAAACGAGTTATCAAAAGAACCTATTGGTATAAAATGACTACAAAAGAAACCCTTTTAAAACCTGAAATCGAGGAAGATATTGAATTATGTGAATGGATGCCTGTTAAGGAATTTTTACAAAAGAAACCGCTTTATAATACGATTCGGGTGGTTATTGATGCTTATTTGGGATAAGGCTTATTGATTGAAGGTTTGGGTAGAAGTAATTTATATCGCGGATATGGGCATCACGGATGAAGGTTTGTTATTTTGTGATAGGAGACTGTTCAAATAACTGTGTTTAGGCAAAATTTTAATATTAGACTTGTTACTCTTTAAAATTATACTCATCTGAAAATGTCTTTTACCGCTATTTTTAACCAAAAAATGAACCAATAGCTAGGCTATTCATTCATTTTTTTCGCCAAAAATATCGATAAAATCCAAATTTCATATAAGCATTTTCTAAAAGGTAACAAATCTATTGAAAATCAAGGCTTTACTGCCTACTGCCACTGCCTACTGCCACTGCTGCCTGCCTACTGCCTGTGATAAAGGTTATTAAAAGCGAACTTATTGAAACTCTAAATCTGTGTTATTTCCTATCCGAGATGCCCATATCCATGATATTCTAAATCTGTGTTACAAACTTAACAGATACCCGACCCTGTTAATCCTGAATAATCCCGTCATCCTGCAGCAATTATGTCAAAAAACCGTCGTTTCTAAATTATTTCAAAAAAAATATTGGCGGCATAAAATAAATCTGACAAATAGCAGTTTATTAGGAGTTATTAGTAAATTACTACTAATTTTTTACAAATTATAATCAAACAATTTCTTTATCCAAACACACAAAATTTAGAATTTTCCATGAACACGACAATTTTTTTGAACAAAATGACCCTGATTAAAACGACTATTACTACTTGTTTTTTGATTGCTTTTACTATTTTTACTTTTGCACAGAATTCGACTTCCCGATTATTAGCCACCAACGATTTAGCTCCGAAAGGCATTGTAGAAGCGGAATGGTCTTTCTTTTTTGATGCAGAAAATAAAATTTACTACATTGACTTTGAAACGATTAGCTTGAATTTAACGAAAGTTAAAGTGGTCTCAAAAGATGGAAAAGCCATCATTTCAGACAATGTAGCAGACCTTCCAGTAAATACCATTTATGAATTGGATTGTAGTCAATTAACAGAAGGCGCTTATACGGTAGAATTACATTCTTATACCGAAATTATTAAAAAAGAAGTAACTTTAAAATAAATCTTATCAAACTTTGTTAATAGAAATCCCGAATAGCTGAAAGGTTGTTCGGGATTTTTTTATAAAAAAATTATCTTCCTTGCTGAAACCTAATTTGGGTATAAAGCCTAAAACTAACTGGAAACTGGAAACTGGAAACCGCTACTCTCTATCCTTTTTCATTTGTGCTTGAATTCGCTTTGCCAGCTCTTTTAAATCAAAATTCTCCTCGGCAAAAAGCAAGACGTCCTTATCTCTTTTTTCGATTACTAGAATATTATCATCTCTAATAACTACTTTGGAGTTAATTAATGATTTTTCCTGGTCATTAAAAATACCTGCACGTTTTATCTGCTTATAGGGTATTTTTCCATGATAGGTTTCTATATAGGTTTCGTATAACTTAACAGGTTGAATGGTTTGTAAATTCCAAACAGTGAATAAGGTAGTTGCAAATGCAATCAGGGATAATAATCCTCCTAACAATAAACCTATTTGTCGATAAGGGCCATTTATACTTTTTATTTTTTTATTTTGAATTAAATAAGTAAAAACTAAAAGTGTGACTATTGCTATTACTAGCATTATTAAGGTGGAGTAATCTTTTGTTGGCGTTGCAGTGTATAATAATTCTTCCATATCTAATGGTTAATTGGTACTACTCTAAAAGGTCATCTTTTGAATAGATGTGGACATTTGTTAGGGATAAATAACTATATTTTTTTAAGAGAAAGTGTCCAACCTTTTTGTAATAATACCTTAATTAAAAATTAGCACAAAAGTAAGGTATTTTATTCGTCCAATATCGAACAAAGTCGTCCAAAATCGGACATTTAAAAAAGTTAAAAATTTTAATACAACGATGTAAGTAGTTGATAATTAATTAGTTATAAAATTGGAACGCCTGTTGGGTTATAATAGGCAATTACGAGTTGTGGAGAATTTATAAAAAAGACAATTTGTAAGAAACTATTTTGATGTATTTTTTAGGATGATTTATAAGTAGAAATTATTAGATAACTATTTAGTTCATTAGAGCGAATAAAAAAAACAAAGTTTATGAAAAGTTATGAATGGAATGATTTAATTTTTGATTTGATGAATCGTTAGGTTAATAAAAACTTATTACAGCAAGTTATGCAACTATAATATAAAATTGTTGTCTTTTAAATTAAAGAACGATATTAATAATTTAACCCGTTCATCATTCAAAATTATCGGTTCATCATTCAAATTTAGTAAAACCGATAATTATTCTAAATATTGACAAAGCAATAACTTTGTTCCCCTTTTCTCGGATTAAATGAGCTTTTAAAAGATGGGCTGAATGCTTAAATTCAGATAGTAAGCCTATTGTGCCTTCTTTTATTTGGAATATTTTTAATTAAAAATTTTTAAATAGGATAAATCACGTTTTTTAGTATTTAATTTTTTGAAAATAAAAAAACGAATAAATCCAAGCATTCATCTAAAAATAGCCTTGACTTATCTTTAAAAAATGCTTTTACCACTCTTTTTAGCCATTTTTGTAAGGTATTCAAAATTAATAAAGAATTATAAACATCAAATAGTCTTATCCATAAATCACCTATAGATAGTCAGATTAAAAATTGATAATCACGTGTCGGACACCTCCAAAGGTGTCCGACACGTTCGACTAACCATTTATCAGTTTTTTAGCTGACGCTCTATAGAACGACTAAAACTAAAAAAAATGAAATTGATTGATTTTAAAATACATTTATCTTGTTTTTGTTTCATTATTTTGGCCTTCCAACAATATGCTTTAGGTAATACCGACCCGATAGTAACGGAGGTAACAACCGCAAAAACTATTTTTAAAACTTTGAATACCACTGATATTTTAACAGTAAATGTTAAAATGGAGATAGACTCCTTGATGATTAATAAAAAGATGGCAAAATCCTTTCCTGCGGAAATCAGTTATATTGATAATCATGGATTGACGGTTAATAGAAAGATTAAGGTAAGCCCTAGAGGACGTTCTCGAAGAAAGGTTTGTGATTTTCCTCCTTTGAAAATAAAATTTAATAAAAAGGAATTAACTGCTTCTGGCATAAGAACTTCTCACAAATCTTTGAAATTAGTAACTCATTGTAATGATGATAAGGGCGCTTTACAGAATGTCATGGAAGAGTATTTAGCCTATAAAATTTACAATGAACTAACCAACAATAGTTTGAAAGTCCAATTGGTAAAAATTAATTATGAAGATATCAATTCCAAAGAGACTTTTAAACGATTTGCTATTTTAATAGAAGATATTGATGAATTGGCAGAACGTTTAGAAGGAAAAGAAGTAGAGGGTTTTAACAAAAAAATGACTGAATTTGATGTGTCATTAATGAATACTTTTGCTATGTTTCAATATATGATTGGAAACGAGGATTGGAGAATAGCTTACATGAGAAACGTAAAATTTATTCAAAAAGAAACACAAGAAAAATTGATTCCTGTTCCTTATGATTTTGATGCTTCTGGCTTAGTATCCGCCAATTATGCAAAGCCTGATAGAGATTTACAATTGCAAAGTGTTCAGCAAAGAGCCTTTATGGGAGCTTTTAAAAATAAAACAGAACGAGCAACAACAATTGCTTTATTCAACACAAAAAAAGAAGCTATCTACCAAGTCATTGAAAATTTCAAACCACTTAATAAGGTAGCGAAGGCGAGAACTATAGCTTATTTTGATGCTTTTTACACCATTATAAATACCCCTAAATTGCTTAGAATGGCAATGCCATTGAAAGGGCGAACGGCTGTACCTACTGGAATTAATGGCGCTTATTCGGAGTAAAATTGATTGTTGATATTAAAAAACGGATGTTTAAGATTGAAATATCTGTGGTATTCCAATACTATAAGGAGTAAATGATAGGATGAATAAATGAGTAAATTTTAGCACAATGCCTCCATTTTCTCATCTACTCATCTACTCATTTTCTCATTTTTTTGTCAGAGAGGCAGTATAATTTAGCGTATAGAATGAACCGATAACAAGAAAATACATTTAAAACAGATGGTTTTAAATTAGGAAAAATTAATTTTCCAAACTTATTGCCTATTTTTTCGACTTAAACTTTCATTTCCATATTATTTCCCCTATTTTTATGCCCAGTTATACCTTTCAAAAAGCTTTATTAATAAAACTATAAAGCACTTACCAGAAGGAAAAATAAAAAAAAAATAATTTTTTACTAACTCAATCGTTAGTAGACTTAACAGATGTTGTGAATACCTTATGATTTTTTAGGGTATTCACACATTGTTTGCCTATTTTTCTATTATTCTTTAACATAATCGGACAACTATGAGATTTCTTTTAAAGACCTGGGTCTTACTATTA
>JBGCFJ010001075.1:0-2713 GCA_045106885.1 Saprospiraceae bacterium | reverse complement strand
GCGTACAATTGAAAGAAAAACAAAAAGCAAAATATACTTATGGTGTATTAGAGCGTCAGTTCCGAAACTTATTCGTGACGGCAAATTCTAAGAAAGGTATAACTGGTCAAGTTTTACTTCAATTATTAGAAGCAAGATTAGACAATACCGTATATAGAATGGGAATTGCACCTACCAGAAGAGCAGCTAGACAATTAGTTTCTCACAGACATATTACGGTAAATGGTGTGGTAACAAATATCCCTTCTTGTCAATTAAGATCAGGTGATGTGATTGCAGTAAGAGGAAAATCTCAAGGCTTAGAAGTAGTAAGAGATAGTGTTGCAAGTAACAAAGCAGAGGTGAAGAAGTTTGGTTGGTTAGAGTGGAACTCTGACAAGATGCAAGGTAAGTTTATGGCTTATCCTGAGAGAGAGCAAATTCCTGAAAAAATTAACGAACAGTTAATCGTCGAATTATATTCTAAGTAATTATCGATTTTGTCGGGTCGTGATACGGTGGCGTTTTTCTTTGGAAAAGCGCAAAACACGGTATCACGATTCGTGCGTTTTAGACTTTTCTTTGAAGATTCGGTAAAATTTCAATTGATGGCTTTTTAATAAGCTTATTTTTTACAATTTTACATCTCACATTTTTCCATCCTATCAAAGCAAAAAGGTTATGAGTATATTAAGTTTCCAGAAGCCAGATAAAATTGTAATGCAGAAGTCTGATGACTTCGAGGGGGTGTTTGAGTTCAAACCATTAGAACCAGGTTTTGGACAAACTATAGGTAATTCCTTAAGAAGAGTTTTATTATCTTCTTTAGAAGGTTTTGCTATTTCTGCAATTCGGATTGCAGGTGTTGACCACGAATTCTCTACTGTTAAAGGAGTGGTAGAAGATGTAGTTGATATTATCTTGAATTTGAAGCAAGTTCGCCTTAAGCAATTATTGGCGGATGAAAATATCTCTAGCGAGAAAATTTACCTAACTATTAGTGGTAGAGAGGAGTTTAAGGCAGGTGATATTGAAGAACACACGAACGTTTTTAAGGTAATGAATCCTGATTTGGTTATTTGCCACATGGAGCCTTTTGTATCTTTAGAAATTGAATTAACAGTGACTAAAGGTAGAGGATATAGACCTGCGGAGGAAAATTTACCAAAAGATGCACCAATCGGTGTGGTACCAGTTGATGCTATTTATACGCCAATCAAGAATGTGGCTTATAAAGTGTCAAATACACGGGTAGAACAAAGAACGGATTACGAATTATTAGCGATTGAGGTAAAAACTGATGGCACGATTCATCCTGAAGATGCTATTAAAGAAGCTTCTCGAATCTTAATTCAACACCTAATGTTGATTACAGATGAGAAGATTACTTTTGATGATGCTTCTACTCGTGAAGAAAATATCGTAGATGAGCATATTTTACACATGAGAAAATTACTAAAGACTTCATTAGAAGATTTAGACCTTTCTGTACGTGCTTACAACTGTTTAAAAGCTGCGAAAATCAATTCGTTAGGCGAAATGGTTCGCTACGATACACACGAATTATTGAAGTTTAGAAACTTCGGTAAGAAATCGTTGGTAGAAATTGAAGAATTATTACAAGATAAAGGACTTACTTTCGGTATGGACTTATCTAAATATAAATTAGACGAAGATTAATTTAGTTATTGGTTATCAGACTTTAGTGTCTGATAACCAATTGCTATATGTAGTGACTATATCATATAGTGCTGCGAAGTTCACAAATTCATTAATCATAGGTAGACAGCATTATTCTGTATACCTTTAACTAAAATGTCATGAGACACGGTAAAAAATTTAACCACTTAGGCAGACAACAAGGACATAGAAGAGCCTTACTAAAGAACCTTTCTATTGCTTTAATTGAGCATAAAAGAATTAATACTACTTTGGCGAAAGCAAAAGCATTAAGAGTTCATTTAGAGCCTTTAGTAACTAAATCTAAAACCAATACAACACACTCTCGACGGGTAGTATTTAGTTATTTACAAAATAAATTTGCAGTACAAGAATTATTTGATGTAATTTCTGCAAAAATAGCTAGTAGACCGGGCGGATATTTAAGAATCATTAAGACTGGATTCCGAAAAGGAGATGGTGCTGAAATGGCAATGATTGAATTTGTTGATTTCAACGATGTATTCACTAACGCTAAAGGAGAAGAAGAATCTAGTAACAAGAAGTCTAGACGATCAAGAAGAGGTAAGAAAGCAGCAGCTGCTACAACGGAAACTGTTGTAGAAAATGTTGGAGGCGATGATCCTGAATTAGCGAAAGCGGACGAATAATAAAGAAAAAGCATTCTTTAATGCTTATCGAATATATGGAAGGGCGATACTAGTTTTAGTATTGCCCTTTCTTGTTTTATCAATACCTGTGTAGTGAATATTTGATGCTTTTGAGGTTAATGAGTTAATGGGGTGCATCTCAAAAAGTCGCATTAAAATTAATGGAACATTAAAAGTAGTTTAGACGGCTGGTCTGAGTAGTCTTAGCATACCTACTCAGACCAGAGGTCTAAGCTACGAACGACAATTTGAGATGCGCCCAGTTAATGAGGATAGTAAGTACCTAGGCATAATTAAACGTCATTTTTGAAGAGGCTATTTTTTCGTTATGCAAGATGAGTAAACACCGTTTGCGAACCGTTTACGGATGGGCTGCATTCTCTGCATAGCCTAGCTACGGAGAT
>JBGCFJ010001074.1:0-6637 GCA_045106885.1 Saprospiraceae bacterium | reverse complement strand
GTTGGCGGCAAAGGGACTATTAACCGCTTATACCGTCGAACTTTCCGAGACAGCCATCACACCTAAAAAAGCCATTCGCTTTAAAATAGCCATTGAAGATACTATGACTAAAACCCTATGGCTATTTTCAGAAAAAACGTTTAAAAAGATTGCGGTAGAAAAAGTATTAGCGAAGTGCAAAAAAGGAGATGTTATTCGATTAATAACAGTTGATAATGCTTTTGCTTTGCCGCATAATGAAATTTTGGTGAAGTAGGGGATCCAGTTGCCAGTTGCGGGTTACCCGCAACAACTAATAATTTTTCCGTATTTTGAGCATTTATTTCCTAACACTCACCATTCAAATTATGCTCAAAAAAACACCTTTAATGCTTGGCATCCTAATTGGCGCAGCTACCCTTTATTTTTATTTGACACTTTACCCAATGCTGCCAATAGGAACAGGTTATGCAGCTAAGAAAATGTGTAGCTGTCATTTTATAGCGGGACGTTCGCAAGAAAGCATTCAGAAAGATGATCTGGCAATGTCCCCACTCAATCTAACGAGTACCGTCCTAGATAAAGTGGCTAAAACGGCTACTGCTTCCATTTTCGGCTTAGGCACAAAAACGGCTGTTTATAGAGAAAATTTAGGCTGCATTTTATTAGATGGTAAAGACGATTATAATGTACAGTTAAAATTACCAGAGGTTAAGCAGAATATAACTGCTGAGTGGCCAATAGGCGAAACCATCAGCCAACGAAAAATGGCTGGTGTTAATTATCCTGCATTGAATCAAGCTATTAATAATGTGTTCGACCCCTCCTTAAATATGGATAGTATTAAAACTAGGGCAGTTGTGGTTGTGCATAAAGACAGTTTGATTGCGGAAAAATATGCCAACGGATTTGATAAAGATACCGAAATCTTAGGTTGGTCGATGAATAAGAGTATTACCAGTACATTAATTGGTATTTTGGTAAAGGCTGGAAAAATGAAGTTAACCGATGACCAACTTTATGAAAATTGGACAGATGAACGCAGTAAAATAACCATTAATGATTTACTACAGATGCAAAGTGGTTTAGCATTTGAAGAAAATTATGCCGAAGTTTCTGATGTTACTAAGATGTTATTTATGAATGAGGACATTGTCAAAGAAGTGGCAAAAAATCCGCTAGGTGACCCGATTGGCACAAAATGGTATTATTCTAGTGGCACAACTAATTTAGTAGCAGGATTAATCAAAAAGCAGTTTGACAATCCGCAAGATTACTTAAAATTTCCACACGAACAATTGTTTAGAAAAATTGGGATGCACTCAATGGTTTTAGAAACTGATGAATCTGGCAATTATATAGGTTCTTCCTATGGCTATGCGACGCCAAGAGATTGGGCTAAATTGGGTCTATTGTATTTAAACGAAGGAAATTGGTATGGCGAACAAATTGTCGATACTTCTTGGGTTAATTTTACCCGTCAACCAGCAGAACATAGTGGAGGTATTTATGGTGGGCATTTTTGGCACAATCACGACCATGCTGCTTATAAAGATGTACCAACAGACATATATTCTTGCAATGGTTTTGAAGGACAATATGTCTATATCATTCCTTCAAAAGATTTAGTCGTTGTTCGGATGGGTTTAAATCAAGGAGAGGAATATGATGCCAATGGCTTTTTAAGAGATGTTATTAAAGCGATTGAAGGTAGTTAGGACAATAGACAGTTAGATAGTCAGATTAAAAATTGATATTACAAAAAATGTCAAGTCAAAATCTAAATCCGTTGAGAAAGCTAATCCGTTGGGCTTTAAAAAATATATCCCCAACGGATTTAATTTCCCAACGGATATTTTTTAGAGGTCAAAAGGCATCGCCTGCGTTTTTTGCCTCGTCTGACAAAAAAATAGCTACAGTCAAAAGTAACGAATAAATACATTTAAGTACTTATTTTGTTTTAAAAGTAGATAATTGACGATTGTTACTCAATAATAAAACAATTTCCAATCTTTCCAGATACAAGCAATTATATAAGAAGATAAATGCCTTAAAATTGAATACCATTTCTACCACAATCCAGTAATTTCTTTAATAAATACATTAATTGTAACTTCCCTATTGCTTGTTATGAAATGGATATACAAACTACCCGCTCCAATAATAATCTTGTATTAAGATTGTTAAGGGATTGTAAAGAATGAATTAATTCAGCGTTAAAAAGAACTAAAATTTAGAATATATCGTTAAAATATTGTATATTGTATATAAATAGTAACGATTTATAAGGCAAAAAAGCCACTAAATCAATACTTTACGGCAAATATTTACAAAAACATGCCGTTTCTAACCATCTATTACCAACCTAGTGCAATCTCATAAATCTTACAATTAGTATTGTACTAATTGCCTTACTTCCAATTACTGATTATCAAAAAAAATTTGAGATTATTTTAATCTCTTAATAATATAGTGTTTCATAGTGTGTAGAGGGCATGTAGTATTTCGATACTACTGCCCTCTTTTATTTTGTACAACTTCTAATCCGATTACTTCAATTTCAACCACAATTTGGCGGTATGTAGTAAACAGTTTGAAACAAAAACTCAAGTGTAAAATATACACGTTCAGCGACTAGCCCAATAATAGATAATCAGAAAGAAAATTAATAATTTGAAAAGAAGTCAGATGTCAGACCGTTTATTACATAAACTGTCAGAAGTCAGATTTAAAACAGACAGGTCATTGATTGTCAGTATTTTACCCCTGCATCATCTGACTTCTGACAGAAAATGAAATTTTCGGTCTGACTTCTGGCCTCTAAAAAATATCAATTATTTAGCTGACGCACTAAAACATTAGGTTCTTTAAAATAAAACTATTTTTTGTTTTAACATTAAAATTTGTTTTAAAAATTTGTTTTAATAAAAATATTTGTTTATATTTGTTGAGTAATTAAAACACAATACAATGGAATTACAAATTTTAATTAGCAAAAAAGGAACAAAAGTTGTTACTGCCAGCAACCTATATGGTGCTTTAGAATTACCAGAACAACATTATAGTACTATTCTATTAAAATGGATTGATGACTTCTATGAATTCACAGAAGGTATTCGCAAACCTGTTCGATTACAAGACTATGCCAAACGAAAGATTTTGAATAATCCAATATTAAAAGATTATTACTTATCTCTTGAATTGGCTAAAAAGATTGTATTACGATCTAAAAGTAAATTGAAAAGAAAATTTGCCAATAAATTACACACATTACAACATAAAGAGCAAGCAGTAGAAGTACTGACACAAGAACAAATTGAAACGGTGCTGGAAGTCGCTAAAACGATGACCAGAATGTCTTGTCAGGAATCGGCAGAGCGCAAACATCAAGAAATCTACACATCTAGAAATGGAGGTAGCGGTGCTAATTGGTGGAAATATCGCGCTCATCTCCTCGGTTACTCTGCTGATTACCTGCGCAAGCAAATGGAGGCACAGGGCAAAAAATATAAGGGCAAAACCCAACGACAAATGCTACTGCATTTGAACAATAAGCCAGAGATGATTCGTACAGCAGTTATTGATTTATTTATGGCTAGTGGCAAGAGTGAACAGCACGCTAAAAAGCTAGGTGATATGGCAAAATTATTTGCCCAGGAATTGCAATTAGATGTGTATGATGATAAAGATAGTGGCAACTTATTTGCTTCTAGTGTAAATACTGCTTTGTTGAGTGAAATGAAAAATTATCGACACGCAGCAGCTTTATAAAGTCGATGTAAAATATATGGTAGTCTCTCCACCTAATAAAAGGGGCTCAAAGAAAAAATGGGTGCTTGGAATTTTCCAAAGCACCCGTTTTTATTAATAATTCCTTACTATTCAGCAAAGAGCATTGGGCGTAGGGCAAAGGGGAAGTCTATTGGTATTTGAAAAATTTTCCTTGTAAATCTTAAAATTTTTCAGCCATTTGCTCTTTTACAAGCCTCCGCCCCATGCGCTAAGCTCTTTGCTAAATAAATACTATAATATAGCTTTCAGTTAATCCTACTTTTTACCGTCCACTTTCTCCTGTCGCCACATCCACTTCAATTCGCTTATCTCGATTCGCCAATTCCCAAGTCGTATGAAAAATCAAGCGACCAATTTTTTCCATTTTCTCAAAGTTAATTTTTTCGATGGTGTCTGAAATTCGGTGATAATCTGCATGCGTACCATTAAAATAAAAGATAGCAGGAATGCCTTTTTTAGCAAAATTATAATGGTCAGAACGATAGTAAAAACGATTAGGGTCGCTCTCTTCATTATAAGTATAATCTAAAATTAGATTGCTATATTTTTTATTCGCAGCTTCATTAATTTCGTGCAATTCGGTACTCAAACGGTCTGCTCCAATAACATAAATATAATTTGGGTTATCAGCATATTTTTTATGTACTCTCCCTACCATATCTACGTTTACATCTACCACTGTATTTTCTAAAGGAAAAACAGGAAATTCAGCATAATACTCAGAACCTAATAAGCCTTTCTCTTCGCCCGTCACCCAAATGGTCATCACACTTCTACGTGGTCCAACACCTGCGGCCTTAGCTTTCGCAAATGCTTCTGCAATTTCTAAAACAGTTGTCGAACCAGAACCATTATCATCTGCTCCATTATAAATAGCATTGCCTCTTTTTCCGATATGGTCATAATGAGCAGATACCACAACAATTTCGTTTTTTAGGACAGGGTCTGTGCCTTCAATAAATCCAATGACATTATTCCCTAATAATTGGTTGACTTTTTTGGCTTGTGTTAGAGCAATAGAAGTGGGTAAAGTCAAAGAACGTGCCTTTCCTTTTTTCTCAATCTTTTTTCTAATTCTAATGAACTTCTTAGATTTCTTACCAATAATGTCTTTAGCTACTTCGGAGGAAATATAGATACTATTGGCATACAATTCATTTGTCTTTTCTCCTGCACCCATTTTCATTCGACCATCTAATAACTGTCCTCTTAATTCGCCTAAATTTTGTTTGAGATTTCCATCTACAATTAAGACCGTATTTACGCCATTTTTATAAGCCGTCGCTAATTTTTTCTTACGGTCAGTTGTCCAATCAGAGACTTGTTTGGATTTAGTGATATAAGACAGACCATTTTTTGTGGGCTCTCCATCATAAATCAGAATCGTTTTGCCTTTAACATTTTTGCCTTTATAATCGCTATAATTGGCATCATCAATTCCATATCCTAGAAATAGGACTTCATCAATATTTTGAGCCGCTCGATTTGTATTTAAATTAGCAAAAGCATAAAAATCCCATAAATGTCGAAAGGGTTTACCATTTACCTTTAAATCTATATTATCCCATAATTCCGCTGTAAAAGCAATATTTTGAAAATATCCATTCAGCTTATCTACTTTTGGAATGCCTTTCTCCGCTAATTGACTAGCAATATATTCAGCCGCTTTTGTATTGCCTGGCGTCCCCGTCTCTCGTCCTTCCATCTCATCGGCAGATAAGACCGTCAGGATAGTTCGCATATCTGCTTGCGTAATCGTTTCTGCAAAAGGAACTGGATTATTCGGTGCAGTTAATTGAAAATTATTTTCGTTCTGAGCATTTAGCGCAATCGTCCAGATAAAGCAAATACAGAACAGTTGGGTTATTTTAGTCATTCTTTAATTTTTAATAAAATATTATTTATCCTTAACGCATAAAAAATGGTAAAGGTTGGTCTGCACCACATGGTTGATCTGTAAATTGATATTTATAGATTGGATGCACCTCGTATTGAAACGCTTTCTGTTTTGTCGTCTTCTTTTTTCTAATTTTTGGTAGTAAATTCTTAGTATGAAAAAGCAAGCATCTGTAATTTATAGAAGAAAGGTCTTTTTTACTGTAATTCTCTAGCATACCAACCAAATATTTTGCTGTTGATAATCCTGCTTTAACTTGTCGATGCCAATCATCTTTATTTTTTGATTTTAGTTCTATAACTAAGCAAAAACACCCTGAACGATTTTCACTAAAAATGATATAATCTGGTGCTTTCTTAAGTTTTTTAACGCCCTTTTTTAGGAGTGGATGAATATCAATTTCACCATCATCTATTTTTAATGTTAACGTCCTAGTATTTCCCTTCAATAGTCTAAAAGGATGACAATCGGAAATTTGGCTTTCTTGTAATAGTATACTAATACCTTTATCCTCATTACTGATAAACTCGTCAGCAATGATATTGCGTAGTTCATCTACAATTGAAATCATTAGGTTTTGTTTTCTTGCTCAAATAATTGGTAATAAATTTTTTCTGTATCGCTATCTAGTTGTTCAATTACCTCATCAATTGTCTCCACAGAAAAACCTGTTTCATCTATTTTAATTTTTTCAGGTTTAGAGTTAGCTAGAGTAAATAAATGGGCTTCTACCTGATTATGTTTTAATAATTGATTTTTGCTATACCCCAACCGTTTTAACAAATCTTCTTGCTGTCCATTTGCTGATGATAACATTATCATATTATTCAATTCTTTGATAATATAATCACTATGAGTACTAATAATCACCTTAAAACCTTCATTTACTAACCTGCCTAAAAATCTGGCTACTTTTCTTTGACTATCGGGATGGAGATTTAATTCTGGTTCGTCTATTATTATGGTGTC
>JBGCFJ010001073.1:0-4226 GCA_045106885.1 Saprospiraceae bacterium | reverse complement strand
GGGTCTTGGGTCGCCTTAACGGAAGGGCCTAATCAACTAGTTTATGCTTGCGGCCAATACGGAGATATTTATAAATTTAAATTGCCAGCAGCAGGTCAATTATTAGATTTCAGTATAGTCGATAGTGTTCCTTTAAATATTGGTAATGCGCATGGTTTACTTATGGGCATTTAATAGCCTGTATGTCGCCGTTAATAAGCGATGGAAAGACGATGTACCCGATGAATAAGAACGAGGAAGTGGCATTTATCGAATTACAGATGGAGATGGGGAATTAGATACTATTAAAATGCTTCTAAAATTAGATGGTTCTGACCAATATGCCTTTACTTTATTTCATTTAAAAGAGGGTCAAAAAACAGCAGGTCGGATTTTATCTGAAACGGATACGGACATTACGATTATGCCCAATCCCTATAGTAGCACCTATACGGTAAAATAGCAAAATCGAATATTGACAAACAAGAAGCATCCCCAATTTCTCCAATGCCTCCAGGTTTATTTAATCGTTTGAATGAACAGGAAATTACGGATTTAGTGGCTTATTTAATGGCGTAGAAATAAATAAAAATTAGAGTCTCAGATAAAAATATCAACCTATTAATCTATGAAAAATACCATCGTTATAACTCTCTTCTTTGGTCTGTCACTTTTTTCCTGCCAACAGCAAAAAATAACAGCACCACCCGCACCAGTACATCCCATACCAAGTACCGCCCAAATCGAATGGCAGGAAATGGAATTTTATGCCTTTGCCCATTTTAACATGAATACTTTTTCTAACATGGAATGGGGATATGGAGATGAAAAGCCAGCACAATTTAATCCCACCGAATTAGATTGTCGTCAATGGGCAAGAGTTGCCAAAGAAGCAGGAATGACAGGGATTATTTTAACCGCTAAACATCATGATGGCTTTTGTCTTTGGCCTTCCAAATACACGGAACATTCGGTCAAAAATTCCCCTTGGAAAAATGGCAAAGGAGATTTAGTAAAAGATTTAGCGGAAGCTTGTAAAGAATATGGTCTAAAAATGGGCATGTATTATTCGCCTTGGGACAGAAATCATGCGGATTATGGCAAACCTGAATATTTGACCTATATGCGCAACCAACTAAGAGAAGTATTAGGGAATTATGGGGAATTTTTTGAAGTTTGGTTTGATGGCGCTAACGGCGGAACAGGCTATTACGGGGGCGCTAACGAAGAAAGAAAAGTCGATAAAAAGACTTATTATGACATGCAAAACACCTATCCTATTATCCGAGAATTACAGCCGAATGCCATGATATTTAGTGATGCAGGCCCTGATATTAGGTGGGTCGGTAATGAACATGGTTATGCTTTTGAAACGATGTGGTCTAATTTATTACGAGATTCCGTTTATGCTGGGATGATTGAGTATAGTGAAAAATATGCATCTGGGCAGGAATTGGGTACGCATTGGGTGCCAGGAGAGGCAGATGTATCCATTCGACCAGGCTGGTATTACCATGAATATGAAGACCATAAAGTGCGGTCTTTGACCAAAATGCTGGATATGTATTATAATTCTATTGGTAGAAATACCACTTTTTTATTGAATTTCCCGATTGATAAAAGAGGCTTGATTCACGAAAAAGATGTGGCTCAATTGCAAAAATTAACCGCTAAAATTAAAGAAGATTTTGCGCATGAATTAGCAATAGGAAGTAGAGCAATTGCCACTAATGAAAGAGGATTGGGCTTTGAGGCAACAAATGTAGTTGATGGGCAAAAAGAAACCTATTGGGCGACGGAAGATGGACAGCATACCGCAGCTATTACGATTGAATTAAATACATCAACCACTTTTAATCGTTTTTTGGTCCAAGAACATATTGCTTTGGGCCAACGGGTAAAAGCTTTTAGTTTGGAAGCTAAAACGGATAATAGTTGGAAAGAAATCGCTACTGCAACTACCATAGGCTATAAAAGAATATTGCGTTTACCAACCACCACTACTACTGCCGTCCGACTAACTATAAAGGATGCAAAAGCAAGTCCGACTATCTCTAATATTGAACTCTATAATGCGCCAAAATTAGTCCTACCACCAACTATTTCTAGGAATAAAGCAGGGGTAGTAAAAATGGAAGTACCAGAAAAAGACATAGCTATTTATTACACTTTAGACGGTAGTACACCAAGTAATCAATCTACGAAATACAATAAACCATTTAGTCAAACTAGTGCTGCAATTATTCAGGCAATAGCCCTTGCTGAAAATAAGCAAAGTGAAGTCAGTCGTAAAGAAATGGACATTGCGGCTACTAAATGGCAAGTGGTTGACGCAGATGAAAAAGCGGAGCAGGTAATAGATGGAAAAGAAAATAGTTCTTGGTCAACAGCGGAACAAAACAAAGAAAATGAAATCATTATTGACCTTGGCGAAACGCTTACCCTAAAAGGCTTTACCTATTTACCAATGCAGGATAGATGGTTTTCTGGTATTATAAAAGATTATGCTTTTTACACTAGTTTAGATAATAAAAATTGGACCTTGGCTAAAAAAGGAGAATTTGCTAATATTTTTAATAATCCAATTTGGCAAAGTGTTACTTTTAGTCCACAAACTGCTCGTTTTATTCAATTAAAAGCATTGACTACAGTAGATGATAAACCCGCTACTTTTGCGGAGGTGGGAGTGTTGACAAAGTAAGTTAACTTTTTATAAAGAAAATATTATTGAAGTAGTTCCTACTGTAGCGGAACAATTAAAGGAAGACTTATTGGAGTGGCTAAACTCCGTTGAAAATAGTCAAAAAGGAATTGATTCTAGGGCCATTCAAAAGAGGTAACCTGCATTTGAAATAACAAATAGCGTATATATTAGGAAGAATAAAATACAAATCCTATTTTACGAGAAAATTTAAAACATCCTAAAATGAAAAATTTACTAACAACTAAGGTCTTTTTAATATTAAGCATTATCGGCATTTCTTATGCATTCATGATGCAAACAGCACCTCTCCCTTTAGAAAAGGTAGCAATGGTCGAAAATCATCATACTCATGAACACGACCATCTCCACGGGCATCCACATACGCACCACGACGGAGAAGCAATGGCTACGAATTCAACGAATAATCAATACAAGTTGAAAACAGGGCAGGGCGATTTTGTTTTTTCTTATGATGAAAAATTAACCGCAGCACTTCCAATGGATGCTAGGGAGTTTGAGCCCAAAATGCATGGCGGGTTTAATGAAGACCCAGAAACGGGTATTATTTATACAGGAATTCCTGGTTATGGTCTATGTTCGATTAGTCCTGACCTAAAAAAGTGGGAAAAATTAGGGACAGATGACCGATTAAAAGATAATATTCATGGTATTGTCTTTTTTATTCACAAAGGCAAAAAGCAACTAGCCATTGCCCAAGAAGGAAAAAGAGTATTGGTCTTAAACATGGACGGAACAATTGTCAGCGACATCCTAAAACCTAAAGGTATTGAATTTGACTTTGTACCTGCCAATGATTTTTTCAAATCCAAAGGAAGCAATTTTGGCGTAACGGATGTCACTTATTTAGATGGTATTATTTACGCAGCCCATGGTTACTCTAAAGGTGATTTTGTTTTAACGATTGAAGAAAAAGATGGTTCTTGGGATTGGGGTAAATTAGCATGGGGTGGCAAAGGAAATGCACCTGGTCAATTCCAAACTGCACATGGCATCTATGCCCATGATGGTCATATTTTAGTAGCCAATCGAGCTGCTGGACAAGTTGTAAAATTTAGAAAAGATGGTGCTTTTGTAGAGATGTTTTCAGATATTCCTGAAGGAAGTTTAGTTTGTAATGTATCTTATAAAACAGAGCATTTTTTCTTCAATGCTTTAACCGCTATCGGTGACATGAAATCTGCGCCTATTTACGCGCATACAGGCGAAAAATTAGTGTCTACCATTATTCCAGGTGATTTAGATATTCCTGTTTTGACCAATATTCATCATGTTTGGCCACATCATGTAACGGATGCAAATGGTGCTAAGCAATTGTATTTATTAGTGCATGGTTGGAATAAGGGGAAATATGCTGTTTTGAAATTAGAGCAGTAGTATAAATGTAAGTACTCAATGAAGAAACTGGTAGCACAGACTTTAGTCTGTTTGGGACGCTGACCTTTAGGTTAGCATAAGATATTTGCTCTAATTTTAACAAGTCTGAAGACTTATATCCAGAACAGACTAAAGTCTGTGCTACCGA
>JBGCFJ010001072.1:0-2920 GCA_045106885.1 Saprospiraceae bacterium | reverse complement strand
ATCAACCATTTATACCGCCTTTTTCCCTTCTAAGAAACTCAAAAAATGCGTCCATAATCCATTATGCAAGCATTTTTTGAATTCCTTAGAAGAAAAATTGACTGGTCTAACTGGCTAATTATTTTCTCCACTTTGCCTTAGGCTTCTAGCCTGAGTAGACTTTAGTTGACTACTCAGGCTAGAAGCCTAAGCTACTGTAAGCTAAAAACTAAGCGTTAAACCCAACAAGAAATTCCGCCCTGCCTGAGGATAATACCCTGTCAAATTATAAGTGTCTCCTTGTTCCAATCGAGTACTTGGGTCATCTGGTCGACCATCATACCCCGCAGAAATATATCGGTAAGTCCAAGCACTTGAAATGTATTTGGCATCAAAAATATTTCTGACTAACAGCGTTAATTCGATTTCATTGACAAAAGAAGTTTTAATGCTATAAGCCAATCGAAAATCAGTATAATTATAAGCAGGTAATGCCGTATTTTGAGTAGAAGTATTGTCGATAAATTGTTCGCCTACAAATTTGGTGGATAAACCTAGTGTTAAATCTTGCTTTTTATTGCTTGGTAAGGCATTGAAACTTAATCCTGCATTCATAATGGTGCTAGGAGAAAATGCCAAATCTGTTTTTCCATGCTCGATGGTTTCTTGCCCCCAAGTATCCCAATTGTCTACAAACTCGGTGAAATTATTAATTTTATTATCACTTAAGGTGACGGAGGCATCGAAATTTAATTGCTTTGTTAATTGTACCCCACCAACGATTTCCAAGCCTGCTCGATAACTATCCTTGATATTTACTCTAGTATATTCTCCAACATCATTAAGCTGACCAGTTGCCACCAATTGGTTATTATAATCCATAAAATAAAGATTGGCTTCAATAGCCGCTTTTTTCCATTGTTTTTTAATACCCAATTCTGTATCGTAAACCGTTTCATGAGTTGGCCTAGAATTAGGAGTAGAATCGGTGAAATCGCTACGATTTGGTTCTTTATTACCGACCCCGAAATAGGCGTATAAACTAGTATTTGGATTTAATGCTAAGGTTAACCCTAATTTTGGATTGATAAAATTAAAATCGACCTTATGGGCTACATTACTACCATCATTGTCAAAACCTATAAATTCATAACCCACTCCTCGGTATTGTAAATCGACAAACCCCGTTAGTTTATCCGTTAACCCATATCTTGCTTTGGTAAATAAATTAAAATCTGTTTTAGTCGCATCATTTTCATAATAGCGATTGTCTTGTTCTCTATCACTCGAAAATCTTGCCCAAATAACTTCTCCAAAATGGTCCCCTTTATAGACACTAAAAGCAGAACCAATGTTTACATTTAATTTTTGGTCATCACTACCATAATTTACGGCAGCAGAACCAAAATAAAAATCATTATCTAACCACCTTCTTTCAATTAAATCTGTTTCGTTAATCATCTCTTCGCCAATAGTAAAAGGGGTGATATTATATTTTTCAAAAGAAGCACCGCCTTTATATAATTCGAAAAAGCCTTGCCCTTTAGTGTAATTTACAGCTAAATTTATATCCCAATTTCTAGTTAATTGGCTATTAAATAAAAGCTGATGATGCTTTTGTTGATAATCATCTACTTCATTATCATGCGGTTCACCTGGTCGCTGCGTACCAGCAGAATTATAAGTACGGAAAGAGGCATCAAATTCTGGATTGTCCAAAAATTGAGCAGGCACACCATTCCATGCTTGGTAGGTGACTTCATGTCCACTGAAAATATTAAAGCGTAAAGAACTTTTTCTGCCTACATAAGCTCCCGATAAATAATAGGAAGACAAATCGACAGAAGCTCGGTCTATATATCCATCTGAATCAATTTTGGATAGCCGTCCATCAATGGTAAATTTATCGCCAATTAGACCTGTACCAAAAGAAATATTTCCCTTCACGGTATTAAAAGAACCAACCGTTGTACTTATTTTGCCATAGGCTTCTTTATTGATAACAGAAGTATTGAGATTCAAAGAAGCCCCAAAAGCCGCTGGACCGTTGGTAGAAGTCCCCACACCTCTCTGAATTTGAATATTGTCGGTAGAACTGGCAAAGTCGGGCATATTGACCCAAAAAACGCCCTGTGATTCCGAATCATTCAAAGGAATACCGTTTAAAGTGACATTGATTCTGCTTGGGTCAATTCCTCTAATGCGTAGCCCTGTATAACCGATGCCCGTTCCTGCATCAGAATTAACGACTGTAGAAGGTGTCCATTTGAGTAAAAAAGGGATGTCTTGCCCTAAATTATTGGCTTCAATAACCTCTTTTTCTAGATTCGTGAAGGTAATCGGTAGTTTTTCGGTAGCTCTCGTAGATTTGACGATGATTTGGTCAAAAGCAATGGGCGATTCTTCTAGCAAAAAATCAATCGCATTTTGTTGACCTGCTCGAACGGTCACTTTTTTGGTCAAGGTTTGATAACCCACATAACTAACCAATAAACTATAAGCACCATCGGCTACATTTTTAATGGCAAAATTCCCTTCAAAATCAGTAGCCGCTCCTTGTTTGGTTTCGACTATTTGTACGGTGGCACCAATAAGAGCTGTTCCAGTTTTATCCGTAATTTTTCCTGTCACGTCGGATTGGGCATGACTAACCCATGCTGCTAAAAGCAGCACCATACTTAATAATAAATTTTTCATGATAAATTTTGTGTATCAACTTATTCTTTAGTTGAAACTAAATAATTCCTCCTTCCCAGGGGCTTGGGAGAAGCTTGCTTTTTTGACAAGTGCATTTAAGATACTAAGTAAAATTTAATTTTCAATTTCAAATTTTCAATTTTAAACCACCTTCGGCGGGAATCTGAGGTTGAAGTTAAATTTGAGATTAACGGTTATCGACATTTTAAAATATCGACAATTTGTTGGTTTTAAATTTTGCGTA
>JBGCFJ010001071.1:0-5296 GCA_045106885.1 Saprospiraceae bacterium | reverse complement strand
CTCAAATTGTCGTTCGTAGCTTAGACGGCTGGTCTGAGTAGGTATGCTAAGGCTACTCAGACCAGCCGTCTAAGCTACTTTTAATGTCCAATTAATTTTAATGCGACATTTTGAGATGCACCCCTTGAATGTCCTGTCATTTTATTTGCTTTGTGGCTCTCTCACTAAATAACTTGCCATCCCATCCGCTTTGCGGTTCGCTCGCTTGAATCTGCGCTGGCTTTTGCCCAGAGGCAAAAATACTAAGCAAAAAAGGACATTCACCCTGCGGGGTCGCTCGTTCATCCTGTAAACAAAAAAGCCGTTCCCATTGGAACGGCCTCATAAAAACTTTCAGTCGGATTAGTATGAAAAAACTCTTTTACTAAAAAAGTGATTTCTTATTTGGTAATTACTTTATTTGGTGTTGGTGGCTTCTTAAGCGATAGTTCAAATTTACTATTATTTTAACGCTTTCTTAAACTAGATTCTACGAATGTACTTGTTTTATAGACAAACGAACTAAATAATTTTCAATGTTTAATTTCAAATTTTTCATTTTCAAAAAAGAAGGTATTTATGGTTGAAAATTAAGGAGTTATCTAATTGTACAATAGGTGTTTAAGATTTACTCCATTTGAAAATTGTTACTTAAAAATTGAAAATTGAAAATTATTTAACGTATTCTCAAACCTCCATGGGAGAGTCTAGCTCGGATTTCGCCAGTATTGCCACTGCCACCTCTTTTTCCTTTGACTTCATGCGCATTATTCTTATCTTTTTCATAAGAAATATCCATGTCCATAGGGTAGCGGATACCAGCATGAGAAGCATAAGCGTCTAGTTCAAAAGCAGCAGCTTCGTCCATTCTGATTTTAAAACCAGCATGAGAACCTTCTAGCGTTATTTCATCAAACCCTTTTTCTAGATAATCAATATAAGCGCCTCCATGTTGACAATCAAAATCTGCTGCGACAGATAATTTATCTATTTCATAGGTACTATGCTGTGATTCTGAAAAAACAGATTTAACCGCATCTATTTCAAAATGGTCATGTCTACTATCTGCTCTCAATTCTTCAATATCTCCCATTTCAAAATTAGTATGTCTAGAGTCTAATCTTATTTTTTTTGCATCGCCTAAATCGATTTGGCAATGTGCTGTTTCTAGTTGTACATTCCCCAATTTTTTAAATCGAATATTGCTATGACTAATATCTGCATCTAAGTTATTTGCCATGACCACCGTACCGTTTCCATGTGCCATTTCAAATTCTAAAGACCCTGTAAACCCATCTGCGGTAATATTTCCATGCGCAATGTCCAATTCGGCATTTCCTGACATTTCAGAAATATAGGTATTACCATGTCGATTTTGAATGTCTAATTCAACGGTCTTAGGCAAGTAAACTTCATAATTGATGGCAAAATCTGCATTATTATTGCCACTCCAGCCACCCCAACCCCAATTACTCTTCTGGGATTCGATTTTGGTGACGGCCTTGACATAATCGCTGCCATTAGAGAAGTCGATGTCAATTCTATCAAATATTTCTTGTGCTTTGCTTTCAGAACTTGTTCTGACGGCTATTACAATCGAAAATTTTACTCTGTCTTTATCCCAAGTATTAATTTCTATTTTTCCAAATTGATTGGAGATGCCTATTTCTCCATTTTTACTAATGTCAAATTCTTTTTTTACTGTTTTTGTAAATTCTTCCCGCCCATCAGCGGCGAAGGTGGTGGCGCTGACTAGTCCCACTAGGACTAGCAATAGCAGATGTTTATATATCCACGGTTTCATGCTGAATACTGTTTTTTTGATTACTTGATTGAATACTGTCTAATAATTTTTCTAAAATGGCCACTTTAGTTTTATAAAGGTCGATGATGTCATTCACCACCGCTTCTTCCTTACTTTTGGGAACTATCGAGAGTTCCTTTTGCAAATCCTGCATCCATTGGTCTAACTCTGCTAAATCTGCTTGGAGGGCTGGATTGCTTGCTTTATAACTCGCTAATCGAGCTAATTGATTATTGACTTGCGTCGAATAATATTGCTCTACTTCTGCATATTCAGGGGACAAGTCACTCAACGTAACTGCACCTTCTGAGGGACTAGGGGATAAAGAAAAGCCTATTCCAATACCAAACCCAATTAACAAAGTCACTGCTGCTGCGATACTCAAAAAACGTCGGATTGAAATCCGTTTAGTTTGAAGTTTTTTTTTGTGGTTGAGGTAATTGTTTGTCCAACTCTGCCCAAATTTTTAAACTTGGTACAGCTGTGTCAAACTCCTCTCGGTTGTCTCGTATAAATTGTTCGAGATTATCCATTTTTATCGCTATTTGTAGTGCTGACATCCCCCGATAATCGGGATTAAAAATCCTGTCGGCAACTGTTTTATATTTTTTGATTACTTGTTTTGAAGTCATTGGTCAGTAGTCATTAAGTCATTAGTGAGACTTAATCACTAATGTCTATTGACTCCTTAATATCTGCTTCAATTTCTTCTTCGCTCTACTATATTGAGATTTTGAAGTAGCTTCTGACACATTCAAAATTTCGCCAATTTCTTTATGGTCGTATCCTTCGAATAAATAAAGGGTAAAAACGACTCTATATCCATCAGGTAATAAAGGTATTGCTCGGTTAATTTGTTCAATTGACATCGGGCAATCTTCTGTATCTTCTTCTTTAGGACGTACCTCGGTCACATTTACATGATTGTCATTCAATTCTTCAATATCTAAACGTCGTTTTTTTAGAAAATTGATACAATTATTAATCACAATTCTTTTAATCCAAGCGCCGATAGCTGATTGATGTTGAAAAGTATGCAACTTGGTGAAAACATCTACAAAGGAATTTTGTAAAATATCCTCAGCATCCATTTCATCTTTGAGCATGCGCAAACAGATGTTATACATCGCTTTTGAGTATAGTCGATACAATTCAAACTGTGCTTGGCGATTCCCTTGCCTACAGTCATCTATTATTTCCTGGTGCGTTGCAGCGTAATTCAAAGGGTCGGGTGTTTTTCTCTGCTTTAATTTTGATTGCTGAGCAGGGTATTTTGAATGGACTAATTTGACCTTAGGCTTCATACTTTCGCCAACTAGATTATGCAAAATTCCTTGATTCATACTACCAAAATTGAAAGTCGGGTTTTTTCTCAAAAAGCATATTTTAAAAGAGGTATCAGGTTTTAGGAGTCAGGTGTCAGTAGTGTTTTGCAATCTGACACCTGACTCCTCACCCCTGATAACTTTTTCTGAATAGGCTACTTTAAGAGACAGGAGACTTTCAAGAAGGGTTGCATTTCCATCCTAAAATTAATTTTTTTTTGAAAACTTTAAGGCTTTCGGCCTAAGTTTTAATAAATTTTAGGATTAATTGTAACTTTCGGGTTTTAAAGTTGCCAGTTGCCAGTTACCAGTTGCCAGTTACCCGTTTGGGATAACGGGTAACAAGTAACTGGCAACTAGCAACGGACAACTGGTAACCGTAACAACTTGCGACAAAAGAACAAACTCGGACTCCTTCTACTCATCCTATTCTCCTGCATCGTTTTATACATTCGATTTGGGCAGATATTGACGGCTTCTCCGAATCATGTTATTCAGGGATATGGGGATGCATTTAATGCCTATAATATCGTCACTTATCATGCGAAATACGATGAAACCTATACCGTTTTTGAAGGTATGGGCTATCCGTATGGAGAACATGTGACCATTGCTTCTACCATTCCTTTGATTTCTAATGGATTGAAATTTTTAAAATCGGTCGGCTTAGATTTAACGGATTATGCGATTCCTATTTTGCATTATTCCATGTTGTTTTCCTATTTGATTTGTGCGATATTTTTATATTTAATTTTTTCTAGACTGGCACTGCCTCCTTGGTTTAATATCATTGTGTCTATCGGATTGACCATGATGTCGCCACAATCAGAACGTTTGTTTGCACATTATGGCTTAGCTCATTTGTATGCTATTCCAGCGACGATTTATTTTTTGATGCGTTTTGATGAACGCCCCAATTGGTGGTCAAGTATAGGCTTGTTTTTGACGGTATTATTAACTTCTTTGATACAGTTCTACTTTTTTGCCATGACGGCATTTATGATAGCTTTATTCTATTTCTTTTCTTTCTTGAAAAAAGCACGTCCTTCGACGAATGGACTGGGCAAATGGATATTCCCCAAAACGGAATTTATTCAATATGCGCTGCATTTTTCCTTTCAAGTCTTATTGCCTTATGCGTTATTTCTAATCTGGTTTGCTCAATATGAAGTACCTGACCGCCCTGATAAACCTTATGGTTTCCTCATTTTTATATCTCATTGGGAAGGTTTATTCTTATCGCTTAGAATGCCTTATTATGAATGGATTAATGAAAATGTTATTCAAATTCGTAGGGTCAGTTCGGAGGGCTTGGCGTATGTGGGCATTGTTGGATTTGGCGTATTTTTAACGATGTTATTCCATTGGATTAGTCACTTATTTAAACGGTCTTTCTTCCAGAAAATGACGGTTCTAACATCCAAAAAAGCAGGAAAAATTGCGCAAAGCGAATTGATTATGATGAGAGGTTTGGAAAAATTAATGTATGATGATGCAGATTTTTTAAGACGCTTATTTGCTATGGCTTTTGTGTTAGTCGTCTTGTCTTTTGGTTTCCCCTTTATTATTCCAGGATTTGAAGGCTTATTAGATTATACTGGTCCTTTTAAACAATTCCGTTCTGTAGGTCGATTTAATTGGGTCTTTTATTATGTTATCAATATCATCATTTTTACTTACCTCTATCGAAAATTTAGAGCTAAAAAAGTATGGCTGATTTTACCTTTAGCTTTACTAGTTTATGAATCTTGGCAATTTAATCATGCTCGAAGGTACCGTATGGATACCGTCCCTGAATTTCATAAAGGGCAAACTTTTAAAGATAAAACGGGCTTTAATTTTGAGAACTATCAAGCCATTTTGCCTATTCCTTATTTTCATGTAGGAACGGATAATTTTAATGCCAAAGTACATGGGCGGATTCAGCAAAAAAGTTCTGCTTTGTCTATGGAAACGGGCTTGCCTTTATTAGCCTCTATGGGTAATCGTAGTTCGGTATCAAGAGCCTATAAATTATTCCAAACAACCTCCGAACCTTATGAAATCCCTTCAATTTTAGAAGATTTTAAAAATGATAAGCCATTATTATTAATGGTGGATACTAGCCATCTTGAAAAATACCCTTATTTAGGAGAAGGGATGAAATTTTTAAAACAAGTAGATGCCATGCGTTATAATGAATTGCCAC
>JBGCFJ010001070.1:0-6624 GCA_045106885.1 Saprospiraceae bacterium | reverse complement strand
TACTCGCTGAGAATAACTGATGATTACGGCGAGTCCTGTCTACATATTTAATATTGAAATTACTTAAACCTAGTTGTCCAGCAACATAAGCTACATCGCCTTGGTAAAATTCACTATAAAATTTGTTGGTAGCTTTAAAATAACCGAGTTGAAGTACAACGGCTCAACAAGAAATACGAAACAAGATTCCATCAGTCATTTCAGAGTCTGAGCCTACGGAGTTTTAAATTTTGATGAATGGAGTTAAGTTTTTTACCACAGAGGAACGGAGAACATAGAGGACATAGAGTTTTTTTGACGAGTATAGTTTATTTTTTATCACATAGTCACATAGTAAAAACACATAGTACCACATAGTTTTTTTAATCTAGTTCGTAAAACTATGTTCACTCTGTGAAAATACTTTATGACTATGTGATAAATAAAACTGTACTGTAGATATATTTACCTCGCCACCGTTTTATGAATTCGTTCTAAAATCTGCTTGACCTGTTTCAGGCTCTTCACATTTTCCTTAATCAAAATCAAGTAACGAGAGGACTGCTTTAAAGTCAAACCAGCTTTTTCACCATGCATGGTAATCAACTTGATAAAGTTCTTAAACAAGGCAGTTTCGTAGAAAGGAGATTGGGCATTACCGATAAAATAACAACGGAGTTTTCGTTGTTTCAAACTCAGTCTTTCAAAGCCCATTTTTTGACAAATCCAACGCACTTTTAAGCCATCAAATAATTCTTGTATTTCAGGCGGGATTTTTCCAAAACGGTCTTTCAAACCTGCCGCAAATTTGTCTAAAGCTTCCTCTGTTTTGATTTTATCTAATTCCGTATATAAATTGAGTCGTTCTTGGATATTATTCACATATTCATCAGGAATCAACATTTCTGTATCCGTTTCAATCTGGACATCTCGGACATATTCCGTCCGCTTGGCTAAATCTGCTTTAAATAAGTCTTTGAAAGTAGATTCTTTTAATTCAATGATGGCTTCTTCTAGAATTTTTTGATACGTTTCATAACCAATTTCGGAGATAAAACCACTCTGTTCGCCCCCTAATAAATTACCTGCCCCTCGAATATCTAAATCTCGCATAGCAATATTAAAGCCACTACCTAAGTCAGAAAATTCTTCAATGGTTTTCAAGCGTTTTCTAGCATCCGTTGTTAGCGTAGACATTGGTGGGCAAAACAAATAACAAAAAGCCTTTCGATTGGACCGACCAACTCGCCCTCTTAATTGATGCAAATCACTTAAACCAAATCTATTAGCGTCGTTAATAATAATAGTGTTTGCGTTGGTAATATCCAGCCCCGTTTCAATAATATTGGTACAAACTAAAACATCATATTTATAATCAATAAAATCTATTAATGCCTTTTCCAGTTTATTAGAATCCATTTGTCCATGCGCCATAATGACATCTACATCAGGGCATAATCGCTGAATCATAGCAGTAATATCAGGTAAGGTCTTTACTCGATTATGTACAAAAAAGACTTGTCCGCCTCTATCTGTTTCATATAAAATAGAATCTCTGATTACCTCGTCATTAAATACTCGAATTTCTGTATGAATCGGTTGTCGATTCGGTGGGGGCGTCCGAATAATAGACAAATCTCTAGCCGCCATCAAAGAAAACTGTAAGGTTCTAGGAATAGGGGTAGCAGTCAACGTTAGCGTGTCTACATTGACTTTTAGGTTTCTTAATTTCTCCTTGGCAGACACACCAAATTTCTGTTCTTCATCCACAATCAATAAACCTAAATCTTTAAAGCCTATTTGTTTATTAAGCAAACCATGGGTGCCAATCACTAAGTCTATTTCCCCACTTTTTAATTTCTCCCCAATAATTCGTTTATCTTTGGCAGACCGAAACCGATTGATATAATCTACGGTAACGCCAAAATTATCTAATCGCTCTTTAAAGGTTCTGTAATGTTGTAAAGCTAGGATAGTGGTCGGAACTAAAATAGCGACTTGTTTGCCCCCAACGACCGCCTTAAATGCTGCTCGCATGGCTACCTCCGTCTTACCAAATCCTACATCTCCACAAATCAATCTATCCATCGGACTATCACTAACCATATCTGCTTTTACATCATTCGTCGCTTTTAATTGGTCGGGGGTATCTTCATAAATAAAAGAGGCTTCTAACTCATTTTGTAAATAACCATCTGGTGGAAAAGCAAAACCAGGCGCTGCTTTTCGTTGTGCATATAATTTAATCAGTTCTTTCGCAATGTCTTTGACTTTGCTTTTTGTTTTCCGTTTTAAATTCTTCCATGCATCCGAGCCTAATTTACTTAACTTTGGTGGAGTCCCATCTTTTCCTCTAAATTTTGCAATTTTATGAAGCGAATTAATACTGACATATAAAAGGTCATTATTTTTAAAAATAACCCTGACTGATTCTTGGTTATGTCCATTAATATTAATTTTTTCCAAACCAGAAAAACGGCCAATACCGTGGTCAATATGTGTAATGTGGTCGCCAGGTTTTAATTCTCGTAAAAGTTTCAGATTTAAAGCTTGGTCTTTCGTAAATCCTTTTTTGAGTTTATACCGATGGAAGCGTTCAAAAATCTGGTGGTCGGTATAACAAGCAATTTTTAAATCCATATCCACAAAACCTTCGTGGATGGCTTTCTGAATCGGATGAAATTGTACGTTAGCCTCCAAATCTTCAAAGATAGAGTAGAAGCGTTCTATTTGTTTGGCGTTCCCTGTAAAGAGATAATTTTCTATTTTCTTTCGTTCGTTTCCATTAAGGTTTTCGATTAATAACTTAAAATTTTTATTAAAACTCGGTTGTGGGCGAGTGGCAAAAACTATTTTTTTATTAATCTTAAATGGATGTTTGGATTTAGCTAAACTAATAATGCGATAGTCGGCAATTTCTTCAATCACTTGATTAGGACGAATAAAAGCTCTATCCCTAAAGATTTCTTTCAGCGATTCATCTTCAATTAGCGAAAGCGATTTGGCAAATTCTTCTGCTTTCTCAAAACATTGTTGCAGCTTCTCTATCACCATCTGATAATCCTTAATCCAAATCGCTGTATTTTCTGGTAAGACTTTAAATAAAGACACCTTTTGACTATGGTCAAATTTGGTATTGATATTTGGAATAATCGTCACTTTAGAAATCTTTCGCTGTGACAATTGAGTAGTTGGGTCAAACAACCGAATGCTTTCCACATCTACATCAAATAATTCTATTCGATAAGGATATTCATTGCCATAAGAAAAAATATCTATAATTCCCCCTCTAATAGAAAACTGACCAGGTTCATACACAAAATCAACTCGCTCAAAACCGTAAGTAACTAACTGGTCAATAATATTAGGAATATCTATTGCTTGGTCTTTGATAATGTCAATCTTCTGTGCATGTAAGACTTCTGGCGCTACGACTTTTTCAAAAAGCGCCTCAGGATAAGTAATGACTATCTCCCCTTCTGCTTTGGACGACGCTATTTTATTAACCGTCTCCGTCCTAGATAATACATTGGTATTATTTAGGACTTCAAAATACTGTGGTCGTCGAAAAGAGTCTGGAAAAAATTGAATGGGCTTTTTATCAAATAAGCTTTCAATAGAATTGTAGAGGTAAGCAGCTTCTTCTTTATCTGCCGCTATAAATAAATGACTGCGTGGGGAGGCTAAATAACTTCCAGTCAAGACAAAGGCTTCCTGTGCACCTATCATTCCGACCAGTTGTAGTCGAGTAGGTGTATCTGTTTGAAGAGCTGAAATTAGGCTTTGTACGCGGTTATCTTCGGCGTAGAGTTGTATTAATCGCTGTAGGTTCTTCACATGCGCAAAAATACACAACTTAGCACTAAGTTGACGGGTAAAACTGGTAGTAAAGCCTTTAGGCTTTCCCGTTTAGTGACCTTCAGGTCACGATGAATCAGATACAAATATGCTGAAACAAGACCTAATTGAGATTTAGAAAATAATTCTGACGAAACGGAACAGGTTGTGCAATTTTTCTAACGCTCCCCTAACCCCTCTCTTCAAAAAGAGGGGAACTAATTTTGGTAAATTTGTCAAGTATGGGAGGGCTTGATAATGTAGAATTTAGACGACTCCCTTCCTTTATAAGGGTAGGGCTGGGGATGGATGGGTTGAAAATAAAAGTAACCACAAAAAAAATCGGGCTTACACGATGTCGTGCAGCCCAGATTTATCAAGACCATGAATATATCCGAATTAATGTCGTACAGCGGAAAGCTGTACTTTTAGTAGAATGCTACTCAGGCTGGATGCCTAAGCTACATTAGTATTTCTCAGGCTAGAAGCCTAAGCTACTTTTACTGACGCAATATCTCTACTTTCTTGCTCAACACCCCACCGTCAGTTTGCACACTCATTATATATAAACCCTCTGCTAAATTAGCTACAGAAATCGGCATTCGCTTCGTTGCTACTGGAATTGACCGATAAACTTCTTGTCCTGTGATATTATATAAAGAGATACTATTTACTTGATAATTAAAACTGTTTAAATGTACATTTAGTATATCCGATACTTGATTTGGAAAAACTAATAGGTTATTAGCCGTTAATTCCTCGTTTTCTTGTTGCTCGAAAGTAATTGGTAAGGTAACTTCCTCTGTACCTTCATATTGATAGAATTGACCATTGCCGTCTAAAGCATAACCTTGTCCGACTTCTATTTTTAATTGAGCTGTGCCTTCTGGTAATTTGAAACCTTCAATATCTTCAATCACAACAAAACCAACAGTAGCAACTAATCCAATCCCACTAACTGCTTGCCCGCTAGTACGCGTAAAAGCCAAATCAAATTGAACTTCATCTGTGTTTTCATTACTCACATCTTGTGCTAAATCAATCGTTGGTGCATTTAAAGCCGCCCAACTATTATCACTAAATGTAACAGTTATGGTTTCTGTATCAATAAAAGATTTACCAGAAATCTTAAAAGGAAAAGTAAAACCGTATAAATCTAATTCTTGTGCACCTTCATCACCAAGCGTAATATCAAATTCTATTAAACTACCTGCTGGAATCGAAGCCCCAACTGGAATTTCTTCAGGATTAGGCGTTACTCGATTAGGGGTAATTGAAATACCTTTAGATAGAGCAGGTAAGGCATTTGGCACTAATTGTCTAACTTCTCCATAATTTCTGCTAACTACATCTGCATCTTTTTCAGAAATAATCCCATCTCCATTGGCGTCATAATGCTTTAAGTTAACCGCATTTTCGTCTGCTACTAAAGACATGTCCCAATCTATTGCCGCTTGTCCATCAAATCTCATAGAAGCATCAGCTCTAGCAGGGCCTTTAGTGCCTACATATAATCCTAAGGGTAATAAGTCGGCACTATTCACAATCCCGTCGGCATTTAAATCCCCAGGAAAAACACAATCTTGACTACAATCTTCTACTTTTTCATTAACGACCTCAATTTTAATTTTTATCTGTTGGCAATTACTAGAATTAGCAGGGACACAGTAGGAAATTTCAAACTCATCCGTAGCTGGTGCTTCTTCTGGTGCTTCGTATTTAATAGATTGAGTGTTAAGTTCAGAAACATAACCAACTATGTCATCAAAACCTTCTGTAGGGATTAAACTATAATTGTCAATCGGTGCTTTATAATCAATAATTTTAGTCTGCCCAGGATTAACCTTAAAAGTATATTCGTAATCTTTTACATTCGGTCCAAAATTATTTCTATCGTAAACCACATAAGCAAAACCAATATGTTCCATGTATCCTGCATCAAAAACTCGATACCAAATTCTACCAACTCCTCTAAATCCTGCATTCGGTGTAAAAGTAATGTCTCCATCTCTACTATTAGCTTGATTAGAAATAGTCCCGCCTTGAACATTTAGAATATCTATCTTACTAACACCAACATAATTATCATTAGCTATTAAATTAATATCCACAGATTCTCCTAAAATTGCATAGGCCACATCATCGTTGGCTAAAGAAGTTGAATTAACTGGACGCTGTATAATGTCCAACATTACTTTTCTTTGATTGCCATTCTCGCCATAAACTATAAATTCATCATCACCAGATTCATCCAAATTAGGCTGATAAATTACGGCATAAGCTGATTTCTCAATACTCACTTTACCTCTTCCTTGGTTAGGTGTTCCTACACTAGTCACCATAAAAGGCATTGGAATTGCCTTTGCTGTATTTTGACCTGTTCCTAAACGAATTTCATCGTTAAAGGTAGCACTTGGTTCATTGACATAAACCGTAACAGAACCCATAGCACAAGTACCTACCGAATCACAAGCAACATAATTAAAGTCTGCTAGACCAGTATATCCTGCTTCTGGTGTAAAGTTAACATAGCCTCTTTCTTCATCTACTGTTACAGAACCATGATTAACAACTGGAAAAATAGGGTCAACTGTTAATGCGCCATGCGTAACAGAATCATTCGTAATCACCCGAATTCTAGTTTCTTCGCCAGCCGTCATTACTGTATAATCATGTTGTGCTTCTACATAAGAAGGTAAAACTTTAATTTTAACAGTAGTATGAACTAGAGTAGGAACGCTTGGTGGAATAGTTGTAAAATGTTCTATAACAAATTCATCTAAACCAGTAAAATCCTCACTAGGAAGG
>JBGCFJ010000107.1:0-2759 GCA_045106885.1 Saprospiraceae bacterium | reverse complement strand
CTTCGCAAAAGAGGGATTAAAGATATATTAGTATTGGCGGTGACTTTTGATGGGAAGCGGGTTTGGGTGAGAGAGGGGTAGAATGTGTGATTTGTGATAAAACCAAATTAGACAAACAAGGTTGTATAGGTGCTCCAGATTTAATTATAGAGATATTTTCACCAGGAAATTCGAAGAGGGAAATGAAAGACAAATATGAATTATACCAAGAAGCAGGCGTATTAGACGCTTTGTTCTGAGTCAGCAAAGAGATAATTTTTCCGACCTAAAACAACAGGAAGAATGGCATTTTCGACTTTAAAATATGGGGTTGAAAGGATGCTTACGTACCAAAAGTGCTGATTAAAATGGAAGTAGCAAAAAAATATTTAGGTCGCATCTAGTTTATTACAACAAACCCGTATCTTGCGAAGAAAAGACAATGAGACAATTACCAAAAGGGCATAGTGATTTTAAAAAAATACGAGAACAAAACCTTTATTATATAGACAAAAGCCTGTTTATAGAAGAAATAATAGCAGATACTACAGAAGTTATACTCCTACCTCGCCCTCGCCGTTTCGGCAAAACTTTAAACCTTTCTTTATTAAAATACTTTTTTGAGAAGAGTGAGCAAAATTACACAGGATTATTTGATGGACTACAGATAACTAAACGACCTTGCTTTTCTTTACACCAGCGCCGATATCCAGTTATTTTTTTGACTTTTAAAGGGATAAAAGTCTTAACTTATGAAAATGCAGTAGAACAGTTAACCTTATTGATAGCCAACGAATATGGAAGACATACCTATTTATTATCCAGCCCCCATTTGACCGAAAAGCAAAAGCAGGACTTTGAACAAGTGTATTTGGGAAAGGCAATAACTAGTTTATGGCAGAATAGTTTAAAAGATTTGTCGAAATATCTCTATTTACACCACCAAGAAAAGGTAGTTATTTTAATAGATGAATACGATACGCCAATACAAGCCGCTTGGCTAAATGACTATTATGAGGAAATGATAAACTTTATGCGGGTGTTTTTAGGAGAAGGTTTGAAGGAAAACCCGTCGTTGTTTAAGAGTGTCATAACTGGAATTATGCGGGTATCCAAAGAAAGTATTTTTAGTGGATTAAATAGTATATGGGTCTACACGACTACGAGTAACCAGTATTCCGATAAGTTTGGCTTTACAGAATCCGAGATTGACAAAGTTATTGTGGATTTTGCTTTAGCGGAAAAGCAACAGGTATTAAAAGACTGGTATAATGGGTATCAATCAGGTACGATAACGATTTATAATCCTTGGTCTGTTATTAATTATTTAAGTAGTCAAGACCCCTTTCCTCGCCCTTATTGGGTAAATACTTCCGATAATGCTTTGATTAAACAACTAATATTTGATTCCAATTTAAATGTAAATGAAGATATAGAAACCTTAATTAAAGGAGAAATAATAAGAAAGCGATTAGATGAAAATATAGTTTTCCAAAATATAGCTAAGAAGGATATTTCCCTTTTTAGCTTTTTGTATTTTGCAGGCTATTTAAAACACGAACAACTATTAATTATTGACGATGAAATATACGCTGATTTAAAAATACCGAATCGAGAAGTTCGTATCTTTTATAAAAATGTCGTTCAAGCTTGGATAGATGATTCTCCTGCCTCTAATCAATTGGTTACTCGCCTATTAAAGGCTTTATTAAAAAGAGATATTCGTTTATTTGAAAGACTATTTAGTGATTTTGTAAGAGATACCCTATCTTATTTTGATACCAATAAAAAAACAGTAGAAGCAGTCTATCAAGCTTTTTTACTAGGAATATTGGTGAATTTAGTACCAACTTACGAAATTGAATCCAACCAAGAAAGTGGCTATGGCCGCTACGATATAGCGCTTATTCCAAAGGATAAACAGGATTTGAGCATCATCATGGAACTAAAAGTAGTAGATGATTTTTATGAAGAAACAAAAGATGCTGCATTAGCATCTGCTTTACAACAAATCAAAGAAAAAGAATATGAAGCAGGACTAAGAAAACGGGGGATTACGGATATATTGGTTTTGGCGGTGACTTTTGATGGGAAGCGAGTTTGGGTGAAAGAGGGGGAGAAGTGATATTGAAAGAATGGAGTATAATAATTTAGGAGATTTTTTGTAATTTTATTACTAAAATGGTGCAACTAAATTAAAAATGGTTCTTTGATAAATACTGTAAAAAATCAGCTCGTCCGATGACTAACGTCGTCGGATGAGCTGATTTTAACCATCCGATGACATAGTTATCGGACGGTTAAAATCTTAATCTACGGGATTTGTCAGATAGATAGTCAGATTGAAAATTGATACCTAGTGGTTCAAGTCATAAATCCTTGACAGGTTAAATCGGCGTCTTTTTCCGTTATGCTGCGTTATTTTTTTCTCAAAGAGCGAAGGCTATTCTCAAAAAAAATGCCTTGCCTAACGAAAAAATACACTCGATTAAACTATCAATTACTTATGACTTGAACCACTAGAAAGAAGTGAGCAGTCAGACCGTTTATTACATAAACTGTCAGCAGTCAGATTGAATAAATGTAAGTTCCTGACATTCAGTTGGTTGACTGTGTTTAATCTGACTTCTGACAGAAAATTTCAATTTTCGGTCTGACTTCTGACCTCTAAAAAATATCAGTTTATTAGCTGACGCTCTAGAGAACCTTAAAAATCAAAAAATGATAACTTCTATTCATCAACTTGATTTTAATAAAAAGTATACTTATAGCGATTATAT
>JBGCFJ010001069.1:0-3084 GCA_045106885.1 Saprospiraceae bacterium | reverse complement strand
CGCCAGAAACGCCAGCATTAAATGTAAAAACAGTAAACAAAAGTATAGAAGCATCGGTACAAGAGATATTTGAATATAACTTTCCTTTGATTACTTACGCTATAAATGAGTAATCTTAAGGGGAAATTACTAACTATTATATAAATTTAGGAAGTCAGCTAAATGATTAGCCTCACGTGTCGGACACCTCCAAAGGTGTCCGACACGTGATTATCAATTTTCAAGCTGACTATCTATTATTAAAATACCTACTAAAAAATAGGTGATAATATATTATAAAATGAATTATCAATTAAATCATTTAAGAGAATTAGAAGCAGAATCTATTTATGTATTACGAGAAGTAGCCGCACAGTTTGAAAAACCTGTGTTGATGTTCTCTGGCGGAAAAGATTCTATTTTAATGGTTCATTTAGCAATGAAAGCATTTCACCCTGCTAAGATTCCATTTACTTTATTGCATGTAGATACGGGTCATAATTTTGAAGAGACGATTACTTACAGAGATAACTTAGTCGCCAAATTAGGGGCTAAACTAATCGTTGGTTCTGTTCAAGAAGCGATTGACAATGGCATGGTTCGAGAGGAAAAAGGCTTTAATGCCAGTCGAAATGGTTTGCAAACAGCAGTCTTATTAGATGAGTTGGAAAAAGGCAAATTCGATGCGGCTATGGGTGGCGCAAGAAGAGATGAAGAAAAAGCTAGAGCTAAAGAACGATTTTTCTCTCATCGATATGAATTTGGACAATGGGATCCTAAAAATCAGCGACCAGAATTGTGGAATATCTTTAATGGTAAAAAACAATATGGAGAGCATTTTAGAATTTTCCCTATTAGTAATTGGACAGAGTTGGATGTATGGCAGTATTTAGCCTTAGAAGAGGTAGAGTTACCTAGTTTATATTTTGCACATAAACGAAAAGTCTTTAAAAGAGATGGTACTTTATTAGCAGACACCCCAATTATTCAGAAAAGACCAAACGAAGAAGTGGTAGAAATGATGGTTCGATGTCGAACGATTGGAGATATTACCTGTACAGGTGTTTGGGAATCAGATGCTGATAACTTAGAAAAAATTATACAAGAAGTTTCTACCACAAGAATGACGGAAAGAGGTGGTCGAACAGATGATAAACGGTCGGAAACTTCTATGGAAGATAGAAAGAAAAAAGGGTATTTTTAGGGAGTGGTCAAATTCGACAAATAATCTGACTTCTGACAGTCCATACGGACGGTCTGACTTCTCGCTTCTAAATAAAAAAAATTAAAAGATGAAAGGAAAAGCAGTATCAGATGCAAAAAATCAATTGATGGATAATATAGAGCAATCAACAGAATTATTGCGATTTACGACCGCAGGTAGTGTCGATGATGGAAAAAGTACGCTTATTGGGCGATTATTATATGATAGTAAATCTATTTTTGAAGACCAATATGAGGCGATTAAAGCGACTAGTGAACGAAGAGGAGAAGAAGGCGTCAATTTAGCTTTATTAACGGACGGTTTGAAAGCGGAGAGAGAACAAGGGATTACTATTGATGTGGCTTATCGTTATTTTGCCACTCCAAAACGGAAATTTATCATTGCGGATACACCTGGGCATACAGAGTATACTCGAAATATGGTGACAGGGGCTTCTACCGCTAATGTTGCTTTAATTTTGATTGATGCTCGAAATGGGATAGTCGAACAAACTCGCCGACACGCTTTTATTTCTTCTTTATTACAAATTCCACATTTGGTTGTTTGTGTGAATAAGATGGATTTAGTGGATTATAATGAAGAGGTGTATAACGATATTAAGGAAGAATTTTCTCAGTTTGCTTCTAAATTGGATGTCAAAGATGTTCATTTTATTCCTATTTCTGCTTTGATGGGAGATAATGTGGTGGAACGGTCAGAAAAAACGCCTTGGTACGATGGTACTACCTTGATGTATTACTTGGAGAATGTACATATTGGAAGTGACCATAATTTTATTGATTGTCGTTTCCCTGTACAACATGTTATTCGCCCTTATAAAGATGAATTTCATGACTATAGAGGATATGCGGGTCGAATTGCAGGTGGTATTTTTAAGAAAGGAGATGAAGTGATGATTTTACCATCTGGTTTTACGACCAAGATTGCTAAAATAGAGACTTTTGATGGGGAATTAGAAGAAGCACATCCTCCTATGTCGGTTACAATGCTTCTTGAAGATGATTTAGATTTGAGTAGAGGTGGAATGATTGTTCGAGAAAATAATGTACCTGATATAGCACAAGATGTTGAAGCAATGATTTGCTGGTTCTCTGATAAACCAATACAACCTAGAGGCAAATATACGATTATGCATACTTCGCAAGATGCTCGATGTATTGTCAAAGAGATTCGATATAAATTAGATGTTAATACTTTGCACAGAAATACAGAAGACACTAGTATTGGGATGAATGATATAGCAAGAGTTGTATTGAGAACAACAAAGCCCTTGTTTATAGATACCTATCGCAAAAATAGAATTACTGGTAGTTTTATTTTGATTGATGAAGGAACTAATAATACAGTGGCAGCAGGGATGATTATTTAAACAGTCGGCAGGAAACAGTATGACAGTCGGCAGTAAAACAGTAAATAGAGTATAGCAGTTTGGCAAATCGTCTGTAAAGCAGTTTTTAATTAGCAATAGAAGTTATATAAAAAGCCCATCTCGAAAATGTATTCGAGATGGGCTTAATATTTTAAGTGACTAGTACAGTCAACTGCAAAACGGCAAACTATTTGAGACTGTTCAACTAACTGTGTTTAGGCAAAATTTCAGCATTGAAAATCAAGGCTTTACTGCCGACTGCCACTGCTGACTGTCTACTGTCTAATGCTAATTAAGGTTATAAAATAATGTAAAATTACAATTCCTTTTAAATAACATTAATTTTAGCGAACTACATCCTACCAATATATTAAATCCTTTCTTGAAACTTCCCATATATACGGTCGTTAAATGGCTTACCGAAAAATATATAATATCCTCATTTTATGGATTTTAATAGACTTTTCAATGGCGAAGCCATATAAATTTTATAAACTTACCTACTTTTAAT
>JBGCFJ010001068.1:0-7623 GCA_045106885.1 Saprospiraceae bacterium | reverse complement strand
CTAAAAAAAAGCACCTTTTATCTTTTTTAAATGACCTCTTTCTAAAGGATATACACCACAAAGCATAAAGTTACTACCGCTTAATAAAAGTAAGTTTCATAAACTTTATATTGATTGTATCTTTGTATCGTGTAGTTTTCTCATAGTATGTTTAGCTCTCCTACATTCCTTACCTTAGCCTCCCTGAATGTAGGAGAATTTTTTTTTCTGACCTTACCTTTTTTCTTTTTCCAACTTAAATTACTGGTTTTGAACTAAATAGAAATTCTCCTTTGCTCGCATTATTTTCTGTTCTGCTTCACTTTTATCTCCATAACCACAAAGATGTAATACACCATGAATCATTACTCTTTTTAGTTCTTTTAAAAAAGTAACATCAAATTTGGTGGCATTTTCTTTAATACGGTCAATACTAATATATATATCTCCTTCTATAGGTTCTCCTTTGGCAGTATAAGGGAATGTAATGACATCGGTGAGTGTGTCGTGGTCAAGGTAAGCTATATTTATTTTATGCAAATAAGTATCATTACAGAAAATAAAATTTAAGTTAGTCAATTGGCATGCTTCGGCTGAGATGGTCGCTTTTATCCAATCAATTACCTTTTCACTTTGAGGTAAGTCAAAATCAATTGCTTCTGCATGAAATTGTATAACATCTTCTGCTAGTTCATCGAAGTCGGGAAAGTTCATTAAAATAGACTGGTGTTTGAATATAGGAATGTGGAATCGGTTGTCAGTTGTCGGTTTCACAGTTATCAAAATACTTATGGTAACAGATAACCGACAACTGATAACTGAATTACCCTCTTTGATTATCTAAGGCAAAACGCATTTCTACGGTACTACCATTATCTTGGAAGTCAACTTGGTCAGATAATTGGTGCATTAAGAATACACCTCGTCCACCAATTCTTGTCAAATTTTCTGGAGAAGTTGGATCAGGTAAGTTTTCGTAATCAAAGCCTCGACCTTCATCTCTAACTTGAAAAGCTAAAGCGTCGAAGTCTTCTTTTAAATTAACCTCTACAGTTTTTGATTCATCATTGCCGTTTCCGTGAATGATGGCATTATTAACCGCTTCGGTTAAGCTGATAAGGATATTTCCATAAAGATCTGGTGCTATTTTGTATTTCTGTGCAACGCGTTCAACAAAATTTTCTACTCTTGAAACATTTCGAGGATCTGAAGATAATCTTAGCATATTCTCGGCTTGACTAGAAAGTAAATAATTAATCATTCGTTAGCTTTAGTGAGACTAAATGTTTTTTAATTTGTATTTAGGATATGCTATGTTGTGGGATTGGATGTTATAACAGTAGGGAAAGAAAAATTGTAATAGGTAACTCTAATTTGGTGCAATTTAAGCGGAATATTAATAGAACGCAAGGGGATAGATAAATTTTGCAAAAGCTACTGCTTTGAAAAATGCTGAAAACCGTTTAATTTTCAAGTAGTTAGCTTCGATTTTATGTATGCTATTTTTTTGACATTTTATTTTAGAAAAAAAATGTTTCTACTGCTTTTATGTTGTATTTTATCTTTTTTTGAAATATAATTTCATTGAGGAAATGTTTTATAGGAAGAATAACTTATTTTTATGCAAATTCTATTAGGTGCTTAAAAAAAGTTTAAAACTAACAAAATATCGATATTTTTTAATCTCAACCTCAAATTCCCGTCGAAGGTGGTTTGAAATTGAAATTGAAAATTAAATTTTACTTAGCTACTATAGGGGTAATGTTAAAATTTCGTGTCATTCATAATACAAAGCCAAAGTTTTTCATTCTTATAAATGTAAAAGCATTTAACTTTGGTTTTAAAATTGCATTTAACAAAAATTAGATTGTAGAAAGTTAACTATCTGGTTTTATACTAAAATAGTCATTGATGTATAGAACCTATTTCACAAAAGACAACCATTAGCAGATTAAAATGCATAAAAACTGGATGCAACATCAAGAGGAAGACAATGCACCATTAGAGCAACTTTGGACAATTAGTAAGGATTATAAAAAAGAATATCAACCTAATGTAGCAGTAGGTTTATCCAAACTAAAAGCTAGAATCGCTCAAGAGGAAAGCGTGCCTGTACCAACAAAGGTAGTTTCTATCAGTAGAAGACTATGGTTAGGCCGAATTGCCGCAACGATTGCCTTGCTGGTAACTTGTAGCTTTCTCTTTCATCTTTTTGTTAATAATACGCCTGAGCTTCAGCAGTTGACCGCAACTGATACCCTGATAAAGAAAGTACTTCCTGATGGCTCTACTGTTTGGCTAAATAAGCGGAGTCAATTATCTTTTCCTACAACATTTTCTACAAAAGAACGAATTGTTCAATTAAATGGAGAAGCATTTTTTAAAGTGACTAAAAATCCAAAACAACCTTTTATTGTTCAATTACCTAATAGCGAGGTAAAAGTTTTAGGAACGGCTTTTAACGTTAGAGCTTATCCTGAGGAAACTACAACGGTCGTGGAGGTAACAGAAGGAAAAGTGGCTTTTAAAGCAATCACAACCCAAGCACAAACTATCTTAGAAGCGAATGATAAAGTAATGCTGAATAACGCAGATGCAACTTTAAGTGACATTCAAGCACTAGATTGGACAACAACTGCTTGGAAAGCTAAACAATTAAATTTTGCCGATAAACCTATTCGTGAAATCGCAAATTATTTGAGCGCTAATTTTGATATAGAGTTAGACTTTGATGAAGAAAAATTGGGTAATTGCCCTTTTAATGCTACCCTGGTTAAAAATACGCCAACGGCGATACTAAAGAAGGTAGATTTAGCGTTTTCATCCATAAAGTTGGAAGAAGTTCATTCAAAATATTATCAATTAACTGGTACTTGTAACTAAATACCAGCAATTTTTTAAATAGCTTCTAAAAAAGCCTTACAACTTTCATAAGTGGTAAGGCTTTTTTCATATACCCTTTATACCTTTATAAGAAATCAGGCGTTAAATGCTTTAGGTATATCTATATCTAGAAAACTCTTATACGCATAGTCAGTCTGACATCTGACAGAAAAATTTATTTTTCGGTCTGACAGCTGACTTCTTCTTTAAGAACTCAACTAAATTTTATTGACTGCGTTAAACAACGAATGAAAAAAGTTATCTACATAACATTTTTTACCTGCCTTTCCGTCATCGGATTCGCTCAATCTATATTGGAGCAAAAAGTTGATTTTAATGTCAGCAACTTACCTTTAAAAAAAGCACTTTTTCAATTAAGTCAACAAACTAATACGGGATTTACTTTTAGTGGGAATATTATTCCGGATAGAAAAATTTCTGCTTCCTATAAACAAGCAGCAATTGCTACTATTCTAGACGATTTTTTAATAGAGACCAGCGTTCAATATAGATGGACGGAGGAAGAAATTGTTTTTTATAAAAAGAAAATAGCTAAGTTTTATACGATTAGCGGATACATCAAGGATACAGAAACTGGAGAACGATTAATTGGGGCAAATATCATTGAAACGGCTTCTCAAAAAGGAATAGCAGCTAATGAATACGGTTTTTTTAGTATCACCTTACCTAGAGGCGTTCAGCAATTAAATTTCTCTTTTTTGGGATATAGCACTAAGTCTAAGAGAATTCATTTAAAGAAAAATACGAAAATAGATATTGACTTAAAACCTTCTTTGACACTTAGTGAAGTGGTCGTTACTTCTAATGGAATGTCAACTAATACCATTCCTGCTTTTGAAAATGGAACGAATGTGCCGATTTCCAAAATGTCTAAGTTGGCTGCTTTAGGAGGGGAAGCGGATGTATTGCGAACGATTAATTTATTGCCAGGCGTACAATCTGGGACAGATGGTTTTGGTGGCTTAAATGTGCGAGGAGGTAGTACCGACCAGAATTTGATTTTATTAGATGGTGTACCTGTTTATAATGCGACTCATTTGGGTGGTCTTTTTTCTATATTTAATAGTAGTGCCATTAAGAAAGTACAATTATATAAGGGGAATTTTCCTGCAAGATTCGGGGGAAGATTGTCTTCTGTTTTAGATGTTAGAACAAAGGAAGGAAACCAAAAACGCATTGCTGGAGAAGCTGGAATTGGATTAATTGCTTTGAATGCAACTATAGAAGGGCCTATTATAAAAGATAAAAGTTCTTTTTTCTTTTCTGCTAGACGTTCCATTTTTGACCTTTTTCTAAAACCAATTAGCCAGAATTTAAAGGAAAAGAAAGGGGATAATGGAAGTACGACGCATACTTTTTCTGATTTAAATGGAAAGGTTAATTTTTATTTGGGTAAAAAGGACCAATTGTTTTTAAGTGTCTATCATGGCAATGATCGCTTTGGAGATGTTAATCGCTCTTTAGTGGATGGGATTGATTTTAGAACCATTGCCCATGAACAAGATTTAGATTGGGGGAATACGATTGCTGTTTTGCGTTGGAATCATTTATTTTCAGACCGTCTATTTGCGAATACGACGCTGAATTTTAGTAGATTTTGGTTTAAGTCAGAAGAACTTTATGATGAAACAATTATTCCTACTGGGCAGGGGGAAACAGAAACGATTCAAAATAATTTATTTTATAATTTATACAATTCTAGTATTGCCGACAAGTCTGCAAAAATAGATTTTGATTTTATTCCTTCTACTAAACATTACCTGAAGTTTGGAGCAGAAATTATCAATCATACTTTTAAGCCTGGTGCTTTTACTTTAGACCATAATTCTGCTGTTGGAGTGAATGACCGATACACGATAGACTCCTTAATTTCTGTAAATAATGCGGTTAATTCCCAAGAATATGCGCTTTATTTATCTGATAATATTAGGCTTACCCCAAAATTAAAGGGAAATATTGGTTTTAGAAGTACCTTAATAAAGGTACAAGCTAAAAGTTATTTTTCTTTACAACCGAGAATCTCCCTAAATTATCAACCAAATAAAACAAACTTGTGGACCGTATCTGTAGATAAAATGATGCAAAACCTGCATTTATTGACCACAAGTGGTATTGGCTTACCGACTGATTTATGGGTGCCTGCGACTGCTAAAGTGAAACCGCAATTAGCTTGGCAAGGAACATTGGGTTATCAAAAAATCCTTTCTAAGAAATGGTTGATTGCTAGTGAAACTTATTATAAAAGCATGAAAAATTTAATTACTTACCAAGAGGGGAGTAGTTTCTTAATAGAGTCAGTGGTTTTGGATGCAAGTAATTGGGGAAATAAAGTGACTACTGGTACAGGAAAAAGCTATGGTGTTGAGTGGTCTTTGAAAAAAACAAGCGGTCGATTACAAGGTTGGACCAGTTATACTTTTTCAAGAACGAAACGACAGTTTGAAGCAGTTAATTTTGGTAAATCTTTTAATTTTAGATTCGACCGACCACATAGCTTTAAAATTGCTGCCACTTATCAATGGAGTGATAGGATGTCTGTTAGTGCCAATTGGGTTTATGAAACGGGAATGCCTACTACTTTACCTACAGGAGAATATACTTTTTCGTCTTCTAACTTATTTTTCCCCGTAACCGTTCTAAGTATCGGAGAAAAAAATAGTTTTAGATTGCCTGCTAACCACCATTTAGATGTTGGATTGAATCTTGAATTAGGGAAAGGACGATTGCAACAATTCTTGAAATTGGGTATATATAATATGTACAATCGAAAGAACCCATTATATTATCGCTTGAGGGATAAAACAGATGGTAGTGGAGATAAAGAGTTCGTTCGGGTGAGTTTATTACCGATTACCCCTTCTTTAAATTATTCGATTCGTTTCTGATGGTTAGTAAAGAAGTTAAAATTCAACATGATATTAAATAAATTTGTATTTTTGTTTAGTGATATCTTTTAATAAGTAGCTGTATTAAAACAGGAATAAATTATTTCCTATAAAATTCAACTAAATTGATAAAGTCCCATCCTTTAAATCGGATAATTCTCCTATTAACTTTTGGGGTATTCTTTGCAACTTCCTGCGAAGAACCAGTCGATTTAGATATAGCTATTCAAGAACCGCAGATTGTGGTGACTAGTAATTTCGCTCCAGGCGAACCATTTAAGGTTACGGTTACCAAAAGCAAAAATCTTTTAACGAACGAAGCAGATGAATTTGTGAATAATGCAGTTGTTCGCATCTTTTCTTCCCAAGGAAAAGAATTAGATAAATTACCACTAAATAACTTCCATACGCCTTTTTACGAATCTAAAAGAATTGTACCTGAAAGTGGTAAAGCTTATCGACTGCAAGTAGAGGTGCCAGGGAAAGAGACTATCCTTGCAGAAGACATAGTGCCTTTACCAGTCGCGTTGACAGCAATTGAAATGGATACGATTGAAATATTTGGCGAAACCGCAGAACAAATATATAAGGTATCAATAGCTGTTCATTTTACAGACCCTATTGGTGCGCAAGATTATTATCATTTGAGTCTATTTAATCATTCAGAAGATTCGGAGGAAGGAACGCCAATGGATGGCTATAATGGCACTACGGGGAGAACTGGAGCCAGCGTATTAACTCCTTTGATGCCTCTGGAAAGTGATAAAAATAATCCAGCGGTTACGTTTCATTTTGAAGATGGCGGCGTTTTGTTTACCGATGAGGATTTTGATGGACAAAAGGCAGCGTTAACCTTTTATTCCTTATTGAGCTTTGATAATGAAGCGCATCAAGGAAAAGTAGTCGGTGAATTAAGAACGGTCTCTAAGGACTATTATCTATATCATACCTCTCTTTCTCGTCAAATAGCCAATAAAGACCGCCCTTTCGTAGAGCCTATTAGTGTTTATTCTAATATTGAAAATGGCCTAGGTATTTTCTCAGGTTATGCGCTTTACAGAGATTCTGTGTCGATAACTTCTTCTTTTTAACTTATCCCTATTTATTATCTTGTTTAGCAAACACCTTCTTCAATAAGTCTGAAGTTCGGGCGGAAACATTTTTACGGATGTTTACTTCCTCTTTTTCTACCATAGAAAATAAGCCATTCAAAGCCTGTGTTGTTACATAATTGTCTAAACTAGGGTCTGCTTTTTGTACAAAAGGAATTTTGTTATAGGCAGTCACCGCATCTTTCCAATATTTCCTAGCCTTAAACTTATCTAAAGAATTAATGATTACAGGATTAAAAGCGGCATATAATTGCGCATTGGTTTTATTATTTAAATAACCTGTAGCTGCATCATCTGCGCCTAATAAAATAGTCATAGCATCTTCAAATGACATTTGTTTAATGGCATCGACAAATATAGGCTTCGCTTTTTTGGCGGCATCTTCTGCGCCTCGGTTAATCTTTTCTAGCAAGATATTTTCTACTTGTGAAAAGCCTGGTACTTTCTGTAATCTATCGGTCACTTTTCTAGCTTCTGGTGGCAATAGAATTTTGTAAGGACTTTTGAAATAACCATCTAAAGCAGATAATTGGTCAGATCCTTTACCAATACCTATTTCTAAGGCTTGTTTTAACCCAGAAGAAACTTCACCATTGGTCAAAGCACCGTTGTCTAACACGGCCCCTAATACTTCTTGAAATTGTTGTGGTGAACAAGAAGTAAAACTTAAGGCTAAACAAACGAGGGATAATTTTAATAATTTCATTTTAATAATTTTAATACTGATTGATAGTTTTTAGACG
>JBGCFJ010001067.1:0-7825 GCA_045106885.1 Saprospiraceae bacterium | reverse complement strand
ATGGTAGCTCAAAATGAAACAGCAACATAATTTACTATCTAATCAAAAAAAATGTAAAGCATTGATTTTCAGTCTGTAATAAAAAATACTTGTAATTCCAACTAATTATCAAAACTTAACTTTAAGGGTGCGAAACCTAAGTTAATAGGCCATTGAAAATCAATTCATTAATAGCATCTGCATGTGCCTCCACCGCTTCTTGTGAAAAAACATCAATCCCATAAGCCTGTTCCATCTGATAAGACCGAGAAAAAAACATCGTAATCGACCCAATGACAAAACTGGTAATATTAGCTTGAGGAATATTGCGAATTCGGCCTTTCGCTTTTTCTTCGGCAACCGTTTCTTCCATTCCTTTATAAATCGGCTTCAATAATTCATTGGTCAACCAAGAAGAACGTTCAGATTTAGAAAACATTTCTTGCACAATTACCTGCTGAAATTCAGGATTTTTAGCGGAATTAATCACAATTTTCCGATTGAATAAGCGCAATTTTTCTAAACCATCCATCCCTTCTATCAACTCAAACATATTCGCCAGTTCTAATTGAATTTCATTTCCAACTAAGCGCATTGCTTTTTTCCAAATATCTAGTTTACTACCAAAATGATGGTTTAGTAAAGAAACAGCAATCCCACTTTGGTCAGCAATCCGTTTTAAACTCGTCCCACCAAAACCAGTTTGGGCAAAGTTTTTAAGGGCCAACCTTAGTAAAGCTTCCTTGTCTATATTCTTTTTATCTGAAGGTCGCCCAGGCTGTCTTGTCTTTTTTTTCATATATCATCCATTCATAAATCGAAAACTCAGTTATTTTATCTCCTCTATACGTCACAATCATACTATTTTTTTCGTAAAAAAAAACTATTTAAGGCAAAAAACTAATATAATATACTAAAATTGCAGTTGAGACCGATAGATGTCAAACTAAACTTAAATCAAGCACACCATGAAAGAAAAGAAAAAATATACGACCGCAGAAATAATCATGCTTATTTTTTGCTCCTCTGGCTGTCTCTTGATGATGGCCCCCAAATTCATTGATAGTGACTTAGATTTGTTTTCTATTGCCCTTGCTTTGAATGGCATTGGCATTATGGCTTTTCTTTATAGCCAAAAATCAAACAACGCTGAATAAACGAATTAACTACTAAAAATTAATACAAATAATCATTAACCAGAAATACATGAGTTATAACACCTTAAGTTTAGACGTCAAAGATTACATTTTAACCCTTACGTTAAACCGACCAGAAGCCCTTAATTCCTTTACCGTAGAAATGGCGAATGAATTGATTGAAGTATTTAATAAGGCAAGTGATGATGACGAAATTCGAGTAATTGTGGTAACAGGTGCAGGTCGTGCCTTTTGTGCTGGCATGGATTTAAGCCGACCAGGCAATGTTTTTGGTTTGGATGAAGATTTAGCACCAACGATGGATGATATGCATAATCGACTGGATGACCCAGCAATTATCACAGGGGTAAGAGATACAGGTGGTCGAGTGGTTTTGGCCATTTACGATTGTAAAAAACCAGTTATCGCCGCAATTAATGGCGCAGCGGTAGGCATTGGCGCAACTATGACTTGTGCGATGGATATTCGTTTAGCATCAGAATATGCTCGAATTGGATTTGTATTTAATAAAATTGGCATTACTCCAGAAGCTTGTTCGACTTGGTTTTTACCTAGAATTGTCGGTATTTCTACTGCCTTGGAATGGTGTTATTCTGGCGAGATTTTAAAACCAGAGGCCGCTTTAGCTGGTGGTTATGTAAAGGCCGTTTACCCCGCAGGCGAATTATTAGAAGCCGCTTATAAAATAGCTCGTAAGATAGCCAGCCATAGTCCAGTTGCCATTGCTTTGACTCGACAAATGATGTATCGAAATGCCGCTACCAACCATCCAATTGAAGCACATAAAGTGGATTCTTTGGCGATTTATTATGCGAGTTTGAAGGATGGGAAAGAAGGGGTGAAATCCTTTTTAGAGAAGCGTGCGCCTGCGTTTACGGCGAAATCTTCGGAGATGCCTGATTTTTATCCTTGGTGGAAATAGAGGGCTTAGCGTCTTGCTAAACCTCTTCGCCTCCAACCTACACAAAAAACCGACTATTAAACCCATTATAGCCATCAGGTATCCGATAAAAATTCATCGGGTCACTTTTCCATATCCAACCATCTATGACAAATTTGTATTGATAATGTCCTTCTGGGAAAAGAGGAATCGTTAATTCCCACATGCCTTCTTCTACTTGCTGCAATGGGAGGGCATTTGCAGACCAATTAACAAAATTGCCGCTCAAGAAAATATTATAAGCATTGTGATAATGAAAATAGAAACTAATCGTCTTCGCTTCATAATCAATTACAGGACTCATTTTTATCCATTGATAATGTGTTTCTTGGCTGGCTTTGGCAACCGCATTGGCAGGTTGAATGACGCCATACCCTTGTCGTTTTCGGTCTTCATAAGGCAAAGGCTGTGCAGTCGTCAAAATATTCTCTCGAATCATGCCAACGGTTAGTTTAGGATTGGCTTCTAACATCTGTGCAATGACAGAACAAACAATAGGCGCAGCAAAGGAAGTTCCGTCCGCATGTTGATAGTATTCAGAAATTAATTTACGATTTCTGATTTCTTGTAGCAAACGGTCTTTTTCTTGTCCAAAAGCATTATAAAACCGCTCGAATAAATCATCTGCTTCTTGGAAGGTTTTTGTTTTAGGTAAAATCGGTGCTGCCAACCAAATAGCAGGCGCAATTAATTCGGGTTTCAACAGTCCGTCTATGGTCCAACCATAACTAGAATGATATAAAATTTGCTGTAAGGGTTCGGTAGAATTTTGGTCATTTAATCCACCAACAGCAATTACTTCTGGTGCATTTGCAGGTGGAATAATAGGCGCATTTGGGTCATTGCCTACGGCTGCTACGACGATAATTCCTTTTTCCGTTAAAGTTTTAATCGCTTTATCTACCTCACTTTCGTGAAAAGAAATGTCATAATCATCCGCTACCGATAAATTCACAATTTGAATGTCATATTCCACATGATGCTCACAAACCCATTGCAAAGCCTTGGCAATCATCGCTCCTGGAATACTCCCTTTATCATTTGACACTTTTAATAAAACCAATTCTGCGTCACTCGCTATTCCTTTATACAAACCATTCGATAAATGTCCATTTCCCGCACAAACAACAGAGGTCATCGTCCCATGCCAAGACGTATTATGTGGTTGCTCAAAATAATCTTGACTTCTATTTGGATTGGTAATGTCCAATATTTTTTTAATCCGATTTTTGGGTGTCACTAAATCTGGATGGGGATAGAAACCACTATCTATCAAGCAAATAGTCACGCCTCTGCCCGTATATTTTGGATTGGTGTTCAGTCGAATTGGTGTAGGCAATACTTGAATACCACCATAGGAATAGTTTTTTACATTTAATAAATCACTTAATAATTCTTGATGAATCCCATCCAAACAAGCGGTACAAACCGCATCGGATGCTCGATTCCAATTCGGTATTCTTTCTTCTAAAATTTCTAAAAGTGGTTGATTTTGCCTGCCTTTAAAATTATGAACTAAAGGATTCTGGCTACTTCCACATATCGCACATGACTGCATATTTTCTCATTTATGTTTTTTAGAATAGAGCGAAGAGACGAGGGATTGTCATCCGTCAAAGTACCTTATTTCTCTTAATTAATCCAAGTTGTGGAGAAGTTGAAATGGTTATATTGTTTAATGGTTAAATTGCTAATGGGGCTAAAAACACCAAATTAAAGGTTATCTATCACCATAACAATAAAACAATATAGCAATCCAACAATTGTCTGCAACTTGAGTTAATTAACATAAGCTATACTCGTCAAAAAACTCCGTTAACTCTATGAACTCCATTCCTCCGTGGTAAAACTAAGTTGCACTCGTCTAAGTAAAATAAACCCATTTACTTTTATCCATGTTATCCAGCCCCAAAAGTAAACCTTTATACCAAGCTTCGCTTCCTTTCCCTAAAATAGTCGTTAAGATATTTATTTTAGAAAAATAGAAACGATGAAATCAATTGAATTAATAGTAATTTTGCGGATTATTTTAAAACACCTGACTTACAATAGAAAAAATAATGAAAATCACCTGCGTTTCTAAACTAACTAATCAGTTAACTAGCCTTGTTTTACCCTTTCAAAAAGGGACTATAGATACTCAAAAAATTGCTGCATTATCAGGCATTAACACGCCCATTGATTTTGAAGGTAATTTCAAAGAATCTGTTATTTTATACCATCCAGAAAAGGCCTTAAAAATCTTTTTGTTGGGATTAGGTACATCAAAAGAGATGCCTAAGTCTTCGGATGCCTTTAGAAGTTTGGCTTTTCACCAACAAGAAAAATGGGGCGCAAAAGTAGCTGTTGATTTATCCGCTTTACCAACTGAGTTTGCTTATCACGCTGCTTTAGGGTTAAAATTGGCAACCTACAAGATTGGCAGTTTTAAAACAACTACCAAAAAATCAGCAACTCCAGCAAAAAATACCATCCAACTAATTCTTGCTGATAAAAAAGCAAAAACAATCGCCACAGAAGGTATTTTAACTGCGGAATCCCAAATGGCTGCCATGCGATTAGTCGATAGTCCTGGCAATGAAAAAACGCCGAGGTTTATTGCTAATTATGCGCTTCAATCTGGGAAAAAGCATGGTTTTAAAGTCAAAGTATTAGGAGAAAAAGCCCTTCAAAAAGAAGGTTTACATGCCGTTCTAGCGGTAGGTAATGGAAGTCAGCACGAATCTGTTTTAATCAAAATGGAATATACACCTAAAAAGGTGGACAAAAAAACACCAACCTTAGGTTTAGTTGGCAAGGGCATTACCTTTGATACAGGTGGTTTGTCCATCAAAGGAGCGACCAATATGCACTACATGAAAAGTGATATGGGTGGTGCAGCAGCCATTATCGGTGCGATAGAATTGGCGGCTAAACTGCAATTAAATATTCATGTTATTGGCATCATCCCTTCGGCAGAAAATGCGGTGGATGCTAAGAGTGTTAAACCAGGCGATGTCATCAATTCTTACTCCCGAAAAACGATTGAAATTATTGATACTGATGCCGAAGGGCGCTTAATCCTAGCGGATGGATTGGCGTATATTCAAAAAAATTACACCCCTGACATAGTACTAGATTTAGCTACATTGACGGGCAGTACCGTCCGAACTTTTGGTTATGCCACTGGTGGCTTATTTACACAAAATGAAAACTTGGCTGCTGATTTAATGAAAGTTGGGCAGGCAACACACGAACGTTTATGGGCACTTCCATTATGGGATGATTATGCAGGAGATATTACTTCTGATATTGCCGATGTTCGCAATTTTAGTGGCAAACCTATTAATGGGGCTATTGCCGCAGGTAAGTTCTTAGAATTTTTCATTAAAGACCATCCACAATGGGCGCATTTAGATATTGCTGGTGTTGCTTTTGGGGATTCTGAATATTCGAAGATGAAGAGTGCTAAAGGTTATGGCGTACGGTTGTTGGTGGGGTATATGAGGTCTTTGATTGGGTAAAAATATAGGGCTTTGATAATTATTTTTTTTGGTAAAAATCATCAAAGCCCTAAATCTATTTATCTTGATAAGATGCTTTCATTTCTTCGACTTCTGCTATAATTTCTTCAACTGTTTCTTTTAATTCTGCTCCCATTCTTAGGTATTCATTTGGGTAGTCATCTTGTAGATAATACATTAATGCGTAGTAGATGGGTTGGAATTCGGTTTTTAGATTGGAATCTTTATCATTGAAAAAAATTAGAAGTTCTTTGTATTTTTTTCTACTTAAAAGATAAGTAAATGCATCCATTAGAAGTCCCAAAATCGTTTCAATTCCATCTTTATTACTTTTAATTCCCTTAAGACCTTTGATAATATATTCTTCTGCTTTAGCATAGTTATTCAATTCATCTAAATAAGTAAAACCTAAGATTAAATGATTAAACATGTAATCACTATCTTTACTTTTGTTAAAGTAAAAAGCTGCTTTATCCATTTTGTTATTATCCAGATAATAATTGCCAAGATTAGTATTAGCAGTCTCATCTCCTAATTTAAGTGCATTCTTAAAAAGTCCTTCTATCTCTATAGGGTTATAATTTTCTTTTTCCAAATATAAATCAGCTAATTGACGAGAAGCCTCTCCAATTTTATTCTTAATTCCTATTTTATAATATTTTTCTGCTTTTCCTAAGTCATTCAATTCAAATCTATATAAACTTGCCAAAGCAAGAATAACTCCCTTATCTTCTTCTTGAACAGCTTCAAGAAAGTATTTTTCTGCTAGAAGATAATTTTCTAATTCAAGATTAATAAAACCCAACATTGCATCGGCATGTTTCAAATTATTTTCATAAGCAATCTCAAAATATTTTTTAGCTTTTTTAAGATTGTCATATTCTGAATATAGAAATCCAAGTTTTAAAGCAGCTTCCTTATTATTTTCTCTTAAAGAAGAAAGATATGCTTTTTCTGCTTTTTTAAATTCCTTTTTTTCCTGATATATTAATCCTAATTTCAATAAAGCATTTCCCTTTTCTTCTGTTTCAATAGCTTTAATATAATATTCTTCCGCTTTTTTAATATCTTCTATCCGTCCTTCATATAATAATCCTAATAAATAATATTTACTTTCACTTTTAAGCTGTAAATGATACTTTATCAAGTTGGGTTTATCATCAACTTTATAAGCCTCATCAATTTTATCAAGCAATTCAAAATCGGATAAACTTAAAGATTCAGCAAGACTACTATTTTTCTTCTTAAGAAAGTCTCTAGTAGTTTGAAGTAACTCATGTTGTTCAATTGGAGGTAAATGACCAACTCCCGCCAGAGCTTCCGTCATATAATAGGCTGCTTTTATTTCATATTTACCAGATTTTAAATGATTAATATGCTTTTGTACTCTATCAACTATACCTTTTTCATCCTTACACCATAATTCAAAGAATTTCACCAACCAAATAACTTCTTTTTTATTACCTTTCCTACCACAGCGCATCAAATACCAAATATTAAAAAAACGTTCATTGATTTGATAAAGATGGTTCTTTGTGGAGGTAGGTATGCGATTAACTACACCGTTTTTAACCAAATGCGTTAATTGGGCAGAAATCATTTTACTTTCCATTCTTGTTTTTTGCCTAATTTCTTTCACATTAACAGCAGACCAACTCAATGCGATAGCCTCTACAATTTCTTGTTGTTGTTTTGGTAAGTCATCCATTCGGTGTTTATAAAGTGGCGTAACTCTATCTAAAATGCCTTCCAAATCCATAAATGCAGAACCATTTTTTTCATCTACAAATATTTCAAATAGTAGGACAATTGTCCGAATAACGCCACCTGTTAACCTTCTCAAAGTTTCTATTCTACCTCGCTGATTTTTAATAATGTCTTTGATGGTATCTTTATAACCATAAAGCTCCCCTAATTTTACTAATAAATTTTCTGTTTCTTCTTGATTGAGTCCTTTTAATTGAGTCATTTTAAAAAACTCATAAAAGGGATGTTTGTATTGAAAAAAAGATTCTATAAATTTAGAGGAAGCTGCAAATATTCTAATGTCCGTTGAAGTTTGTAATATTTTCCTTAAGCGATGCGCTTCTAAGTCACTAAACTTAGTGAACATTTCTCCAACGTTATCAATAAATAGAATTATCTTTTTATGATGCTTTTTTTTAGAACTAGTTTTTCTTTCAATTATGGTTTTTTTTTAAGATGGTTCTTGCTTTTTTTATTTTTTAATTTTAACCATTTTTGTT
>JBGCFJ010001066.1:0-3082 GCA_045106885.1 Saprospiraceae bacterium | reverse complement strand
GAAAAAATAGCCTGAATCAAAAATGACGATTATTTAATAGTAGGTACTTAGCTCTACTTTTATATTTACCCATTATTTATAATTAATGAATAAATTTTTCATTATTTCTTTATTATTTGCGTTCGCTTTGGTCGCTTGTACGCCCAAAATAAAGGATGCGGGAATTGATTACTTTGCGCAAGCAAATACCTTAAAAATAGCGACAGATAGTATTCAATTAAATATTAAAGAAGATGTACAAAATCTTCGGGTAGAGCGGAATAATATCATGGTACAAGGTCGGACTTTAACAGAAAAGGAGCTGGCATTTATTGATGGTGTGAATGAGATTATAGGGGAACAAGGTAAATTTCAAGCTTATCAAGATGATATTGCTAAGTCAGAAGATGCCTACGAACCAAATGGTAAAGAACTACTTTATTTGAATGAACAGGCGAACCAATTAATCAAACAAATTCAAAAAAAGATAGCAAAACTTAAAAAATGAGCAAATTCATCAACAATAATATAGACTTCTGGGGTTTTTTAGCTTCTTTTTTATGTGCCTTGCACTGTGCAGCTATACCGTTAATTTTGTTATTCGGTTCTTTAGGAAGCTTTGCTTGGTTGGCTAATCATACCGTCGAATTAGGATTTATTACCGTCAGTATTATCTTGGCATATTGGTCTTTATGGTCAAGTTATAAAAAACACCACAAACAAAAAAAGGCAGTCAATATTGTGTTAATTGGCTTTGGTTTTTTAATAGTGAGTCGCTTAGTACCACACGATATCGGAGATGTTTTGGTCGTTATTGGCGGATTAATCGTGGCCTATGCGCACTATGTCAATTGGCAATTATTACAAGTATGTAAACAAGGTTGTAATCATCATAATTCTCCAAAAAAAGTCGTTGAAAAAAAAGCAACTAGGACTAAGCAGATGGTGGAATTAGAAGAAGCTTATTAAATATATTGCTTTATGGTATTCACGTCGTATCTGACACCTCCAAAGGTGTCTGATACAAAGACGAAAACGAATGAACTTTCACTTAACGTATCAGATAATTTAGAATTATCAGATACGTATTCACTACAATTCATCGTTTATAGTTCATCGTTACTTCAACCGCAATTTCTCTTTTTGTTTGACAAATTCTTCTTCTGTCAAATAGCCTTTCTCTCGTAATTCACTTAATTTTTGTAATTTTTCTAAAAAATCTGGTGGTGGGGCATCCATATCTACCACTTTAGGCTTAGGAGGTGTTTGTTTTTTGGTCGATTTAACTGTTTTTCTAGCTTGTCCTTCTTCCTGAAAACGATAATTGCTCGCTTCAAAAGTTTGGAAATCGGGCTGCATTCGTAAAAACGCTAAATCATTGGTTGCGTTAATTTGACGAGGTGGAATGCCAAAAGCTATGGCTGCATCCAAATGAATCAGCGCATTCTTGGTATCTTCCATCATAGAATAACAACGGGCTAAATAAAAATGAACAGGCGCATCATCATATTTTAGTTCATTCGCTTTAATAAATTCTTCAATAGCTGTTGCGTAATCATATTCATTTAAATAATTTTCTCCTGCTCTTTTATGTCGAACAAACTGTGCTTTTAAATAGCTTTTTTGGCTACTTAATTGTTGTTTTTGAACCAGTTCATTTTTGTCGCCATCTGCCACTATACCAGCGGAAGCCATTGCGGGTACATTTTTATTATACTTTGCATCAAATTCTTCTTCCGACATAGACTTGAAAAGCAACATGTCTAAAAAACTAATGATTGGTGGCGCACAAATTAAAAGCGCTTCCCCTTCTACTATACCAATAATAAAGAAAAGTGGATAGAGAATACCTAATAATTTTTGTCCTAAATAAAAGCGGTGAACGCCAAATAAACCAAAGGGAAAAGCCAATTTTGTCGCAGTTTCTTTGCTTTTAGCCACTGCTGGTAACTTCGCTTTCTTTTTCTTAGTTTTTCTGCCACGATTACTTCTTGAGCTGTTATCTCTGCTAATAGGACTTTCTAACCTCCTACTAGGTACCGTGATACCAGGATTAGAGATGGCATAAATGGAAGTATTATCTTTAATGTTTTTTAAACCAAAATCACCCACTGAGGTTGCTCGAATGGTTGGGTGGTTTTTTATATCATCATATACTTTTCCTGTGACAAAAATTCCTCCAGGCACGCATAAAGATTCTACTCTAGAGGCAATATTTACCCCATCTCCAAAAACATCTTCATTACTAAAAGTTATGTCTCCTGTGTGAATTCCTATTCTTAAAGGAACTTTAGGGTCTTGTTTCAATTCTCGTTGAATATCCACTGCACATTCTACTGCTGCTGCCGTGCTATAAAAAATACTTAAAGTGCCGTCGCCGTAATATTGTAGAATTTCCCCATCGTATTGTTCTGTCAACCGAGTGAATACCTCTCGATGGCGATTTCTGAGGCGACTGGTAATAACCTCATCCTTCTGCATCATGGCAGAATATCCCACAATGTCTGTAAACATGATAGCTGCTAAGCGACGTTGGCGTTTACTCATTAACCGAGCTTTAGTAAATTTAATGCGGGTGAGGCACAATAAAGTACCAGAAATGGTGAGGTTATTATTTTCTCATCCCTTGGTTCGCAAATGTGAAGATGCTAAATTAAACAACAAAATGCAAATGCAAGCAAATTATTAGTAGTTATTCGTATAAATATTCGACTAACGGATGACCGTATCTGATAATTCCAAATTATCTGATACGTTAGTGTGTTAGATAAAAAATGACGAAAAAGTCTTTAAGAACGTCTTCCTGCCTACTTCTCCAAATATTTTTCTTCTTTTTTCTATAAAAAAGCTATTTAGTTTGGTAAAGAAACTATCATTAGAAGATTAATTTTCATATATTTGAGTATGGCAGATGAAGTTTATATGATTGCCTTTTTTTAACAGTATATTTTATTGATTTTATTTATTAATAAATAATTGATTTTCAGTAAATTGTATTTTAATAGATAATCAGAAAGAAAATTAATAATTTGAAAAGAAGTCAGATGTCAGACCGTTTATTACATAAACTGTCAGAAGTCAGATTTAAAACAGACAGGTCATT
>JBGCFJ010001065.1:0-1851 GCA_045106885.1 Saprospiraceae bacterium | reverse complement strand
GTATTCCTCCGCCATTGAGTTATAACCTTTATCTAAGAAAGCATCCGCATAATTCATCGCCCAAATAGCATACCTTTCATATAGTCTTTCTCTATCCAATTCTAAAATTTTCTCGTTAATTATGAAATCTGAAGTAAGCCGATGAACAAAGAATTCCTCCTCTTCTATAAAAATTAAAGACCACCTATTTAACAGCTTAACCGTTTCTATAAGTTCTTCAGAATCTATTTCTACAAAATCATTAATATCTTCGATTCGTTCTTTTTTCTGGAATAAAGATGCTATTGTTAATATTCGTTTTTGTTGTTCTGTTAATTGGGCGTAATTGGGATTTGTCCCCAAAAAATAAATTAGCAAAAGAAAGCGAGAATGCATAAACTTGTGATTGACTAAAATCCAATAATATGCAAATCCCACTTTCATTAGTAAAGGTACTAAAAACAGAATTTGAAAGCTTAATAATTACCGAAGAATGGTGTACATTATTGCTAAAAGGCAATTTTTATGAATTCGAGCAAAAATTACATCAAACTATATTTTCCCTCTATAATAGAATAAGCGAGGGGGTAATAAATTTTGTTAGTAAGACCCAAGAATTTATAACGGCTCAAAAACTAAAAGCAGAAGAACTTGGCTTAAAGAAGCTAGAATTTCGTAAAGCGAGCCTACAATTGCGAACAGGAGTAAAGATTAATTATGATTCTTTATATGCCAAATCGGCAACAGAAAATTATAATGGCTCTAGACATTTATCATTATTAATTTGGCAATCAAAACTATCTTGTGGCCCAATGTATAAAAGCCTAAGTTGTTTATTTTCAATACTTTGCCCATCTTTTGAAGTATCAAAATCACTTATGAACTATCAGGATATATCTGCAAATACTGATAGAGTTCGTCAAATATCCCTGTCTTTAGCAGATGAATGTATGGAAGAAAGAGAGACCATACAGTTGGAGAAAGGAGAAACATTAGCAGGTAAGCGGGTGGTAATAGCGATGGACGGAGGAAGGACAAGAACAAGGGTGTATGAGGAAGGAAAAGTAGGTAGAGGGGAAAAATTTGATAGACCGTGGCGAGAACCAAAGCTATTTGTGATAACAACTTTGGATGAGGATGGTAAGCCAAATAAAATTGATAAACCGATTTATGATGCTACTTTTGGAGATGATGAAGTGTTTGAACTTTTAGGAAAATATCTTAAAAATTTAGAGGTAGATAAAGCAGAGAGTGTACAATTTTTAGCAGATGGAGCACCATGGATTTGGAATAGAGTCAAGCTATTTTTACTGGACTTAGGAGTAGCTGAAGACAAAATTATAGAAACACTCGATTGCTACCATGCAATGGAACATCTAAATGAGATGAAAGTATATTTCGATGAAGATAAGAAAGTATCCCATTTTAAAAAATTAAAAGAAGAGTTGTGGCAAGGTAACTTTGGAGAAATGACGAAACTAATTAAAGAAGGAATTACGGATGTTGAACTAGAAGATTTTAATCCATTTAAATATTTCAGAAAACAACAGAATAGGATTGATTATCAATCACTTAAAGCTGATAATCGACCTTGTGGAAGTGGTATTATAGAATCAGGAATCAGAAGGATAATCAACTTAAGATTTAAATCTCCTTCTACTTTTTGGTATCCTGAAAATGCGGAAAAGCTTATTTTTATGAGAGGTGCTGCATTATCTGGTAGATGGGAGACTATGATGAAAAATAAATTTTATAATCAATAACTTGGGGACAAATCCCAATTACGCCCTTTATATACTGTAATGTTTTCTAATATTATAGGTGATAAAGGAAAAGTTTATGCTTTGGAGCCGAACCCCAATATGTTAGAAA
>JBGCFJ010001064.1:0-4725 GCA_045106885.1 Saprospiraceae bacterium | reverse complement strand
TCAGCCGGAATCACCTTTGGTTTCTCTAAGTCAATCCGCTTAAACCTAAATCCATGATTCACTGCCGCTGGATGAAAAGTAAGCGTAGTTATTTTTCCTGTATGTAATCCTTTGCCCTTAATAGAGACCGATTTTTCTATAGTATGCTGGTTCATATTGGGTGACCAATTTTTTTAATAATTTACGAATGTTAATGAGTGTTCAATAAATAAGATATAGAATGGGTCTGATAAAACCAAAATACGCCCCATTTATTCATTTTATTATTTATTCATTTACTCATTAAGCATGTAAGAATGCTATGTCAATGTTGAAATAAATTGCGAAGTTACTAAAAGCTAGAAGCATACAACAGGATAAAATAGGAATTTTTTCGTTTCTAAAAATTAAAGCGAGTATTGATTTTATAAAAATAAGAAAGAAAACAATTATATAATCTTCCTTGTGATTGGAATTTCTTTTATAATTTTGCGGACTTTTAATTCACAAAAGCGTTTTTTGTACGTTATAGAAGCAGTTCATTAATCGTATACAAAAACATTCTTTTTAAGATAATTTTTAGAAAAAATATAAATATGAGTTTAGAAAAATTAGTAGTGGTAGGCGGAATATCAGGCGTTCATAGAGTAGCAGCTAATCGAAGTAATGGCTTGATTATCGAGGATTTAGATACTGGAAAGAAGCGTTTTGCGCCCTCTAGGAAACATCAATTTACGCCTTTAGAATCTATCACCATTTATACAGACGATGATAACGAAACCTTAGAATTATCAAAGGTTTTTCAAAATATGTTTGTTAAATTGGCAGATACGCCATTAGTAACGCATAATGCAACTAATGAAGCTTTAAAAGCTTATTTCGCAGAGATTATTCCTAATTATGACCGAGATAGGGTATATATTGGTGATATGAAAAAAATGGTAAAGTGGTTTAAATTTTTGAATGATCGTTCGCTGATTACATTAATCGAAGAGAAAAAGGAAGAAGAAACTACAGAAAAAGAGCCTTCAGAAGAAACAGAAGCATAGTTAATAGTTGCGAGTTACAGGTTGCGAGTTATTGATTCTTAGTTGAGCATAACAAAACAGGTAACTCGCAACCCCTTATTTTAGTCCTCTCCTTTTCATCTCTCGTACTATCAATTTATATTCTCGATTCATATCTCCACTAATAGCAGAATTTTCCTGTGCCCGTCTAACTAAGTAAGGGACTACGTCCTGAACAGGGCCATAAGGCACATATTTAGCGACATTGTATCCTGCGTCTGCTAAATTAAAAGTGAGGTTATCGCTCATGCCATATAATTGGCAAAAATTAAGATGTGGATGGTCTTTTTTAATATTTTTTTGGTCGATAAGGCCAGCTTGTAAAATACAACTATTGGCATTATGCGTTGCATTACAAGACCCAATATGCGTATAATGCTCTACACAAAATTGTATAGCTGTATCATAATCATTGTCAGTTGCCTCTTTGTTCGGCTGAATCGGAGAAGGTTTACCTAGAGTCGCTGCTCTAGCTCGTTCTTTTTCCATATAGGCTCCTCGTACCAATTTAGCACCTAATAAATATCCTTCTTTTCTGGCTTCTTCGTAGGAATCGATTAAATATTGCAATCTATCATGGCGATACATTTGAAAAGTATTATAGACGATCACTTGTTCTTTATTGTACCGCTTCATCACCTTTTTAACCAAAAAGTCAATCGTATCTTGAATCCAACTCTCTTCTGCATCTACAAAAACACCTACTTTTTTATGATGTGCTGCATAACAAATAGCGTCTAAACGTTTATTAACGTTCTTAAATTCTGTTTTCTCCGCTTCAGTTAAGGCTTCTCCATTTTGTATTTTTTCCAATAAAGCAAACCTAGAGATTCCAGTAATCTTCATACTGATAACAGGCACACTTTTACTCTGTTCTGCGAAATCAATTGCCCGAATCATTTCGTTCATCGTTCCATTGAAATCCAGTTCAGAAATTTTTGCTTCCGCTCCATAATCTAAAATGGTTAAGGTTTTTAGGTTGGACAATTCAGTAATAGTTGGTTGGCTATCTAATAAAGTCGTACCTCCGCAAAACTGTTCAAAGATAGTATGCTTAATAGTTTTTTCTACAAAAGGTAAGTTTAGATTTAAAGCTGCTACGCCTATTTTTGAGCCAATGTTTACCAACCAAGATTGATTCATTAGCTGAAATAAACGAGTCATCTTTTTCAATTGCTTATCTGTTTTTCCAGAAAAAGCAATTGCTGTATTATTAAAATCTATTGATATTTTCTTTTTCATTATAATGTTTCCCATGAGTCTGTATTTGACAGTGTATGCACTGACATTAAAAACTAAAATTTAAACAATGTACAAATCTGCCTACTGTTTACTGCATTATGGATTATCAGTCGTCCATATTCTCCAAGCTTCTTCTGCTTGCAAATGTAGCATGTCTAAGCCATTCCTAATTTTAGCATTATGGTTAAGCCCCATTTGCAAAAACTTTGTCACTTCTGGATTATAGACTAAATCGTATAAAAAATGTTGATTACTTAAATATTCGTAAGGTAAAGCCGGTGCGGAATCGTAATTAGGAGACATCCCTAAAGGAGTCGTATTTACAATAATTTGATGATCATCCAAACAGGCTTTATCAATCTTGTCATAAGTAATTTGTCCCTTTTTTTCACTTCTAGATACAAGTTGTGTTTTTATTCCCAATTTATCAAGTACATATAATACCGCTTTTGCTGCCCCACCTGTTCCTAAAACCAAAGCTTTCATACTAGATAATGGAATAGTTGCCGTGGCTAATAGTTTTTTCAAGGATATTTCAAATCCATAAACATCGGTATTATATCCTTTTAGACGCCCATTCGTAATTTTTATTGTATTTACTGCACCAACTTTTGCTGCCTCTTCACTTACTTCATCTAAATATGGTAATGCTTGCTGCTTATAAGGAATCGTAATATTAATACCCAATAAATTAGTCGTTTCTCCTATTAAATTAGGTAAATCAGTAATAGCTGGAATTGGATATAACTCGTAATGGTATCCTTCAATTTTTTCTTCTTGAAATTTTTCAGCGAAATATTTTTTGGAAAAAGAATGAGAGAGCGGATAACCGATTAAGCCTAGTTGGTGTTTGATTGTCATGCTGTTAGGAGTTGCCCGTTGCCCGTTGCCCGTTACCTGTTGCCTGTTTGTGTAGTTGGCAACTGGTAACGGGTAACGGGCAACCGTTTTAATTTTCAGTTGTTTTTGACCCTAATTTTTCAATTAAGAAAACGGATAAAAAACCTATAATCATACAGATAACGACTGCAATGAGAAAGGGTTCACCATCATAATTATTAGGTAAAACGCTTTCTTCTATAAATGGTACTTCTTTTCCTTTACTATTGATTCGAGTCGATAATACATTTCGCCAAGGCCAAAGTTTATTTAAAGACCCTAACATAAAACCAGTTAATAACGCTAATGTTGGATTTTTATAATTTTTAAAGGTCCAAGATAAAACTCTAGAAAAAGTCATTAGCCCTACCAAACAACCTGCTGCAAATGTACCAACTATAAGTAAACTCTCTGTCTCAAAAGTTGTTAAAGCTGTTTTTACCGAAGGAAGGACAAAAGAATACATGCCCATCAATAATAGAATAAAGCTACCTGAAATTCCTGGTAAAATCAAAGCGGAAATAGCAATTGCGCCCGATAGAAAAACAAACCAAAGTGCTTCGTTCCCTTGTGCGGGACTGGCTACGGTAATATAATAAGCCATTGCAGTTCCAACAATTAAAGCAATAATTTCTGTTATTCCCCATCCTTGTACTTGTTTGCCAATGAAAATAGCTGAGCTAATAATCAATCCAAAGAAAAAGGCCCATAACATTTCTGGATAGGTTTCTAGTAAGTGTGTGACCCCAAATACGCCGACAATAACACCTGTTGCCATGCCTCCCAATAAGGTTACTAAAAAAGTACCATTAATAGCTGACCAAAGCCCTCCAATGCCTTCTTCCTTAAACGTGCCAATCAAAGAAGGATGAAAAGCTTTAATCGTATTTAATAATTTTTCGTAAATCCCTGTAATAAAGGCAATCGTACCACCCGAAACACCAGGGATAACTTCGGCAATACCCATTGCCATTCCTTTCAAAGCAAGCGTTATAAAAGAGGAATTATTTTTCATATCGTAAAAGTATATTTATTTACCTAAAACCAAGAATCCTATTTCCCTCACGAATCATGAAGAAGTGTACTTCTGAACCCGAAGGGATGGGCTGCCAAGTGCGTGACTCAGTAAAAGTGTATGGTTTTAAAATTTATTTATTCATTTGCTTAGACTTGTAAAAAAATACTAATTTTCTCTTTCTTTTATGGCTAATTTAGTAAGAAAGTTACATGAAAAAGAAGCAGATATTGTAAATCGTATTTAGTACTTTTGTGTTAACACCTAAAAATTTAATTTAATTATGAGTAAATTTCACAAGAAAAACAAAGTTAAGAAAAGGAAAAAAAGAAGAACACAAACAAAAAATATAGTAAATATAAACAATGAAATAGGAGAACTAATTTTGAATTCTAAAAACATTGAAGAGGAAGCTGAAATTTGGGAAACACCATTTGGGGAAATACGGACACATGATCGAATGTTAGCAGATAGTCTAAAGAATAAAGGTGTTATTCTGGAGTTATTAAAGATTGATGAAGAGGTAGAAGAGGATGATGTTTT
>JBGCFJ010001063.1:0-3462 GCA_045106885.1 Saprospiraceae bacterium | reverse complement strand
AAACTGAATTTATTTTTATCGCGTTCCTTACCCTTCTATTAAATAATTATCTTTTTTTTTTTAAATGCACAAACTAGCTGTTTTTATTTTTTCAACCAATTGTCGAGTTGGATTTATTCTATTTTTTGTCCGTTGAAACCTCTAATTGACTATCAACTCCATATTATCTCGAACCAAAGCACCCGTTGACAATAAAAGATCAATTTCATCGGTAGGTTTAGGCAATAACAACCAAAGTTGCCCATAATGATGCAACGCCATTGCTTTTTGCTGGCCTTCGGTTCCTACTCCGCAATAAACATCCACATGACCGTTTCCTCTGATCGCCCCACCAACATCTTGTGCCAGCATAAACTTATACTCATGGTGAGAAAAATCACCTTCGGCATCTATTACTGGTAATGCTGCCAATAAACAACTACCCAAAGGGACATGTTTAGGGTCTACGGCAATCGAATAATCTGCCGTCAAGGGGACATGTCCTGCCCCTAACGGTTTGGAATTAGCCGCCTCAAAGAAGACATAACTAGGATTCGTAAAAAGAATCTCCTCTACTTTAGCTGGATGGTATTTTAAGTAAGTTTTGACGCCATCCATAGAGATATTTTTCAATCGAATGGATTCATTATTTTTGATATATTTTCCAATACTGCTATAAGGATGTCTATTAGAACCTGCAAAACCAAAATATTTAGATTGTCCATTCCTATATCTAACCAACCCCGAACCTTGCAATTGCATATAGTAAATATCCGCTAAGTGCTTAGTATAGGCCAATTCTAAGTTTCTGCCTTTTAAGACACCCTCTCCGTCAATTTGTTGACGGGTTGGTAAATGGCCTTTCCAATCTTCTGGATAAGCATAAATTGGATAAGGATAGTGTTTGGAAGGTCGTTTACTTACTTTTAATTCTGGGGTAAAATACCCTGTAAATTTCACATTCCCTTTCCCATCTTGTCCTTTTAATTGGTAAGCATTTAGATGTTCTTCCAAACCTTGTGGATAGGTTTGTTGCCAGAGTAAAAGTAGTTCTATTGTCGTTTCTAAATCCGTTAAATTTAAGGAAACATTACCAAACTGTTGGGCAAAATCTTGCTTCCGACGCTTTAATAATTTTAACTGTTGAAGGAGCGCATTCGTTAAATCCTCATCAATTCTGGGAAGGGAAAAAGTAGAAAGATTTGTTTTAGTATAGGTATTAAAAAGAGGGGTTACATTTTTTAATTTACCAGTTCGTTTCTTCTTTTTAGGAACTTTGATAGCAATAGGAAAAGCAGCTAACTTATCCGAATTTTCAATTAATTGAAGGGGTTTATCATCTGTTGTACATTGCAGGGGTACTAACCAAAGGAAAAACCAAAGGACTCTTTTACTGCAATTCATTAATGTTAATCTTTGTAGAATTTATTGGAGTACAAAAATTCTTATGAAAAAAAACTGAGATTTTTGTATTCCGTATTTATACAACAAACGATTTTAAGTAAGGGTTCGCTGTTTAGTCGTATTTTAATTTCTTACAAAGATAAAATATAAAATTTTTAAAAATCCATTTTTTAAACAAATAATTGTAAAATCTATCAAATTATAGTATACTTGCCACGATTTTACTAGGCTTGTTCTTTAAACCATGTTAATTTAGGCAATATCCAGCATTAAATATTAGCTTAAAAAATATGTATTTAAGTATGTTTAATTTAGGTGTTCCAATTAGCAAATATCCTTGACAAGCCCTAACTTTGTTAAAAGATGAGCAAATAATTTTGACTAAGTAACGGCGAAACAATAACTTCCCCATTTAGGACGGATTCTTTTGTCCTCATTTTCCCTTTAAAATCAGTCATAGTATCAACAATACTCCTTCTTTTAAAGAAAAACTGAGAACAAAATAACCTCGTCCAAATGATGACCTTATTATTTCGTCGTTACTAAACGTATCACAAATCTCAATTGGTTAATCTAAAAGTAGCTTAGGCTTCTAGCCTGAGTAACAATAATTACTCAGGCTAGAAACCTAAATATTATTTCAAAGTTCCTAAGCTACGGAAAGCAATCAATTACTACACGACACATCAATGATAAAAACGCTCCAAATAAAGAACTACGCCATTATTGAAGCATTGGAAATTGACTTCTCTAAGGGCTTAACAATTATTACGGGAGAAACGGGGGCAGGAAAATCGATACTACTCGGTGCTTTAGGCTTAATTATGGGCAAGAGAGCAGACACCAAGGCGCTATATGACGTCACTAAAAAATGTGTCATCGAAGCTAACTTTGAAGTGGGTCGATATGGAGGATTAAGCGCTTTTTTCGAAGCTAATGATATTGATTATGAAGAAGAAACTGTTGTTAGGCGGGAATTATTACCTTCTGGGAAAACGAGGGCTTTTGTTAATGACACGCCAGTTAATTTAAAAATTTTACAACAACTAAGTAATAGTTTAATCGACTTGCATCAGCAATTTGATACGCAAGATATTAATGACGTTTCTTTTCAGTTGAGAATGGTAGATGCCCTAGCAGATAATGGGGCTATTATTGAAAAATATGAACAGCAATTTAAGGGATATCAAAGCAACCAACGACAATTAAAAAAGCTCATTCTCCAAAACGAAACTTCTGCTAAGGAAACAGATTTCTTAAACTTCCAATTGGAAGAATTTAATGCAGCAGAGTTAATTGCCAACGAGCAAACAGGATTAGAAAGTGAGTTAAGTACCTTAAATAATGCAGAAGAAATCAAGTCAAAATTAACGGGTGCTTTTATGCATTTATCCGAAAGTGAACAATCCGTTCTAAGTCAATTAGAAACTTTAGGGGTTTCTTTGAATCAAATTCGGAAATTCCAACCTTCCTTAATTCCTCTTTTAGAAAAGTATGACGGAATCGTTTTAGAATTAGGAGAATTAGCTAACGAATTTGAGCATATTGCTAGTGACACGGAATATCATCCAGAACGAGCTACAGAGGTACAATCTCGATTAGACCTCATTTATCGTTTACAGAAAAAACATGGGGTTAATTCTGTTCCCGAATTACTAGAAATTCAAGAAGATATTATGCAGCAATTAACTTCTTTTGGCGATTTATCCAATGAGATTATTGCTTTAGAAAACGCTATTACAAAGGCTGAATTACAGTTAAGAAAAATAGCGGCCCAACTTACTAAACGGAGAAAAGCGGTAGTAGATGGTTTCTTACAATTAGTGCATCGACAATTAGCACTTTTGTCTATGGAGCATGCTCGTTTGCAAGTGTCTATACTGCCTTCCGAAGAATTATTACCAACGGGCGCAGATGTCGTAGAATTCTTATTTGCCCCCAATACAGCCAGTCGCATCTTCTGTATTAAACACGTCGCTTCCGGAGGAGAATTACCTCGTTTAACCTCATACATCCGATCGTTTGTTACAACTGCTAGCCCCTTGCCTACCCTAATTTTTGATGAAATAGATGCTGGGG
>JBGCFJ010001062.1:0-19472 GCA_045106885.1 Saprospiraceae bacterium | reverse complement strand
CCAATCACTAATTACAAGTCACCACGAACTATTATACTAATCTTTTCTTAGGAGGGCGACAACCGTTATGAGGAATTGGCGTAACATCTTTGATTTGAGTAATCTTAATGCCAGAAGCATCTACTGCACGAATCGCAGCTTCTCTACCTGAACCAGGTCCTTTTACTAAAACAGTTGCGGTTCTCATACCAGCTTCGTGTGCTACTTTAGCGGCATCACTAGCTGCTATTTGAGCGGCATAAGGTGTATTTTTCTTAGATCCTCTAAAGCCAGCTTTACCAGCAGATCCCCAAGAAATAACTTGTCCTTGTTTGTTAGCAATAGAAATAATAATATTATTAAAACTTGCTTTAATGAAAACGATACCTTCAGGTTCTACCCTTACTTTACGTTTTTTAGCTTTCGCTGCTCTATTCTTTGCCATGATAAATTAGGTTCTCTACGAAATGGACTATTGAAAGTAAAGTATAAAAACTTCGACACCAATAGACTAGATTCCAGTAGGATGAAATTATTTAGTTGCTTTTTTCTTATTAGCGACAGTCTTACGCTTCCCCTTACGAGTACGAGCATTTGTCTGCGTTCTTTGACCACGAAGCGGTAACCCCTTACGGTGACGGATTCCTCGGTAACAACCGATATCCATTAATCGCTTGATGTTCATTTGAATTTCAGAACGAAGTACACCTTCTACTCTATATTCATCTTGTAACATCTTAGTGATCATACGGATATTCTCGTCCGTCCAATCTTGAACTTTTGTATTTTCATCCATCCCTGCTTTTGCTAAAATTTCTTTAGCGACAGAAGGACCAATGCCAAAAATATAAGTCAAGCTAATAACGCCTCGCTTATTTCTAGGTAAATCAACACCTGCAATTCGAGCCATACTAATTAATTATAATAGATTAGTAAACATAAAAATTACTTAGTGCAATTGAAAAGCAATAAGTATTTTTATAGTCTTTAAATGAAATTACCCTTGACGTTGCTTAAACCTAGGGTTTTTTTTGTTGATAACGTAAATCTTTCCGTGTCTTCTAACAATCTTGCAATCTGCAGACCGTTTTTTAGTGGAAGCTCTAACTTTCATTGTAAATTAATTTTGTTTTTAATTAAAATTTTAATAGATTGACTTATTAAAAAATTAATCAAAATTCTTATTTATATCGGTAGATAATTCTACCTCTTGTTAAATCGTAAGGAGACATCTCAACTGCAACTTTATCACCTGGTAAAATACGAATGTAATTCATTCTCATCTTACCTGAGATTGTTGAAACGATTTGATGTCCATTTTCAAGACGGACTCTAAAAGTAGCATTTGACAATGCTTCTGTGATAACTCCATCTTGCTTTATTAAGCCTTGTTTTGCCATATCTGAAATTTGGAGTGCAAAGGTACAATATTTTAAATAATTTTCCACATTTGGTATGTAAAAAATCCATTGTATTTACTAAAAAACTGACCTAAAAGCACTTTTATGTGATTCTAAAATAAATTAAAGTTATTTACGAGCAATCAAAAGCGAATTTCCCCATAATTTCTCCTCTCTTTCTCAAAAGTATTCATCTAATCACGAACTAAGCCAATACAGATAAAATATCCGCCACTTCTTTCAAATTTGGATTTTTCAGGATAGCTGCCTCAATTGGCGCATGGTCAGATAAAATATCTGCCTTCCCTTTTCTAACTGCTACCGTGTGTTCATAATGAGCAGAAGGTTTTCTATCCTTCGTTACGACAGTGCCATCATCAAAAGATTTAACATCTTTACGACCAAGATTAATCATTGGCTCAATGGCAATGACTAATCCTTCTTTCATCATAATCCCCTTCCCTCTCCTACCGTAATTAGGTACCTGTGGAGCTTCATGTAAAACCCGACCTACTCCATGCCCAACTAACTCTCTGACGACCCCATAACGGTGTTTTTTCTCCGTATAGCTTTGAACGGCATATCCTATATCTCCTATCCGTTTTCCGACGACTGCTTGTTCAATACCTTTATATAAAGAAGCTTTAGTGATTCGGCACAATTCCATCACCTTTTCATCTACATCACCAATACAGAAAGTATAAGCAGCATCTCCATAATAATCATTCATAAAGACACCACAATCCACAGAGACTATATCTCCATCCTTAAACTCCTTATCATAAGGAATACCATGAACGACTTGTTCATTACTAGAAACGCATAACGTCGCAGGAAAATCATATAATCCTTTAAATCCTGGTATACCACCATGATCCCGAATCAATTGTTCTGCCTGTTCGTCTATCATTCTACCAGAGACACCTGGGCCAATCAATTCTGCCACCAATGTTAAAGCCTTAGAGACTAATAAACAATTCGTTCGAATTAATTCAATCTCCGCATCTGTTTTATAGATAATGTCTTTTTTCGACTCTGTTGCCACTCTTAGCTTTTTTGAAAAGTCCGTCCTTAGTTTACTCCATAAAGCAACCACCAAAGTCAGACTTAATTTATATTATACGAATCAATAATTCGTTTTGTAATTTTAAACAAAAAATTACCAGTAGAATACTCTACTGGTAATTTTTCTATATTATAACAAGTCTATTTTTAAAATTCTTGTCAAACATGCATTACATGCTTGCGCCAATTCCTTGCATTCGACTTCTACTTTGTAACTTACCAGATTTTACTAATCCATCATACTTTCTCATCAATAAATGACTTTCAATCTGTTGCAATGTATCTAATACTACTGCTACTAAAATCAATAAAGACGTTCCTCCAAAGAAGATAGCGAAAGCAACATTGATTCCAAAACCAACTGCAATAGAAGGTAAAATCGCAATCAAACCGATGAATAATGACCCCCAGAAAGTAATTCTAGTGGTAATTGTATCAATGAAATCTGCTGTTGGTTTACCAGGCTTAATACCAGGAATAAAAGCATTTTGTCGCTTTAAGTATTCTGCATATTGTTTTGGATTAACCAATAAAGCTGTATAGATGTAAGTAAATAAAACAACCAAGACAAAAGTCAAGATACTAGAAGTCAAAGAGAATGGATTGATTAATTCTTGCATAAATGGACTTGCCGCTGCTTCATCTCCAATAAACCACTGTGCAATAGTTGCAGGCAAAAACATTAATGCTTGCGCAAAGATAATTGGCATTACCCCAGCAGCATTTACCTTTAAAGGAATATAATCTCTAGCTCCTGCCACAGGCATAGAGTTAGCACCTCTACCAACCATTCGCTTTGCAAATTGGATAGGAATCTTTCTAACTCCTTGAACTAATAAGACCGTCACCATAATCACTAAGAATAGTGCCACTAATTCAATAATGAATACGATTGGGCTACCGCTACTTAATTGTAAAGTGAATTCAGAAACTAAAGCCACTGGTAAAGTTGCAATAATTCCAATAGTAATCAATAAAGAAATACCATTTCCAATACCTTTATCAGTAATCTTTTCTCCTAACCACATGGCAAAAATAGTCCCTGTAGAAAGGATGATAATATTAGCTAACCAAAAGATACTCTTAGGAATAGCAGGGTCAACAGCTCCTTGACTTTGAATATAAGTTAAATAACCACCACCTTGTACTAAAGTAATTGCTACAGTTAACAATCTGGTGATTTGCGTTATTTTCTTTCTTCCTGACTCCCCTTCCTTCTGTTGTAAACGTTGGAAATAAGGAACTGCGAATCCCATCAACTGAATGATGATAGATGCAGTAATATAAGGCATGATACCTAAGGCAAAAATTGCTGCATTATTAAATGCGCCCCCGGTAAATACATTAATCAAACCTAATAAATCACTAGCATTTGAAGACGTAGAGTTTTCTAATACAGATGGAATAACGCCTGGCAAAACAATAAATGAACCAAATCGGTAAACCAATAAGATTGCCAACGTAAATAGAATCCGCTTACGCAGTTCTTCAATTTTCCAAATGTTCCTTAAGGTATCAATAAACTTTTTCATGGATTAACTTTTCTGTAAACAAAAAAATAAATCACCAATTATTATGGAGCGTTATTTTTTCGAATTTAAACTAGATTAACATTTCCTCCTTTACTTTCAACGGCTGCTTTTGCCCCCGCAGAAATTGCATGTACTGTTACGTCCAATTTTGAAGAAAGTTCACCTCCTCCTAAAATTTTGATACGATCATTTTTTCTAGCTAGTCCTTTTTCTACCAAATTTTCAACAGTGATAGTAGAAAGACTATATTTTTCAGCAATTGCTTGCAAACGACCTAAATTAAACGGTACAAATTCTACCCGATTAGGATTCTTAAATCCTCTCTTAGGTAAACGCATTTGTAAAGGCATTTGTCCACCTTCGAAGCCTCTTTTGCTTTTCCAACCTGAACGTGATTTAGCACCTTTATGTCCTCTTGTTGAAGTTCCACCTTTTCCAGATCCAGGACCTCTAGCTATTCTTTTTCTACTTTTAGTCGATCCTGCTGCAGGTTTTAAAGTATGTAATTCCATTTTTACTATTCTTTTATCAGTCTCAAAGATAAAGTATTGGTCCTGATGAATATAGTTACGTCAAGACAACTTTAATGCTAAAACTGAAAATTGATGACAAATTAAGTAAATTAACTTGAATTTGCTTTAAATTTAACGTTTCTTAGTTAGGCTTCCGTAGTTTCCACTAAGTGAGCCACTTTTTTAATCATACCTTCGATAGAAGGAGTTAATTCATGCACTACGCTGTGATTGATTTTTCTTAAGCCTAAAGCATGCAATGTTGCTTTCTGTCGCTTAGATCTGTCAATACCACTTTTCGTTTGTGTGACTTTTACCTTTGCCATGATTAATGGTTTAGCGTTCTATTAATAAGAAAATCAGAAGACATTGAATAAAGATATTCAAGCGGTTAATCTTTCTAATTAAAAAAGAACGGGCATACAAATATATTGAATTTCTATCCTTTAAAGGAAATTACTTGTACCAACGGTAGCAAAATATCTACCATCGTCACTTTTTATCCTTCAAATAATTTTTCCATTGAGATACCTCTTAATTTCGCAATCTCCATAGGGGATCGTAAACTTTTAAGTGCATCAATTGTAGCTTTCACTACGTTATGAGGATTAGAAGAACCCATTGACTTTGCCAATACATTCTGAACACCTGCAATTTCTAAAACTGCACGCATTGCACCACCTGCAATTACCCCTGTACCATCTGCTGCTGGCTTAATAAAGACCTTACCAGCACCATATTTCCCCTTTTGTTCGTGAGGAATGGTACCATTATGGATAGGCACTTTAATTAAGTTTTTCTTAGCGTCATCTACTGCTTTTGCAATTGATTCAGATACATCACGAGCTTTTCCAAGACCATGACCTACTGTTCCTTTTCCGTCACCTACCACAACAATTGCTGCAAAACTAAAAGTCCGTCCACCTTTGGTTACTTTCGCAACTCGATTAAGGTTAACTAATTTTTCTTTTAAGTCTGTCTCAGCAGCTTTGACCCGATTATCAGTCCTTTTTGCCATTATGCTAATTTATAGAGAGGTTGTTTTAAGGTAAAAAAAAATAGATTTTTTCTCACCAATTCTAAACACACTGGTTTAATTTAACAGCATCAAATTTAAGTTTGATGCAACAACCTCGAATGAATATTAGATTTTTCTTAGAAATTCAACCCACTTTCTCTTGCGCCGTCAGCCAAAGCTTTTATTCTACCGTGATAAAGGTATCCACCTCTATCAAAAACGACAGTCTCAATGCCTTTGCTTTTTGCTTTTTCTCCCAAATTCTTCCCTACTGCCTTAGAGATTTCAGTTTTATTATCACCTGAAATACCTTTTTCCAAAGAAGATGCTGCTGCAAGTGTAACGCCATTTAAATCATCAATTAATTGACAATAGATAGCTTTATTACTTCTGTATACAGCAAGACGAGGACGAGTAGCAGTCCCTTGAATTTTCTTTCTGATTCTATTATGAATCCGTCTTCTACTTTTAGCTTTTGAAAGCTTCATTTTTAACTATTTTATCTATTACTGATTGCTGACCAGTAATTATTAAATTGAAAATGTAAAATTTCAAATTAAAAATGTAAAAGTACTTTAAACCAGTAATTACATTTAAAATTCGTAGAAGTAAACCGCCCACCGTAAACGATGAACTGTAAACTGCATTTTTATTTACCAGCAGTCTTACCTGCTTTTCTTCTAATTTCTTCCCCAAGGAATCGAACCCCTTTACCTTTATAAGGTTCTGGTTTTCTAAACGCTCTGATTTTAGCACAAACCTGACCTAATAATTGTTTATCAACACCTGAAAGGATAACCTGTGGGTTCTTTCCTTTATCAGATTTTGTTTCTACTTTGATATCAGAAGGAATGTAGAACATAACTGGGTGCGAGTATCCTAAAGCCAACTCTAATAAGTTCCCTTTGTTACTAGCTCTATATCCAACACCTACTAATTCAAGGGTACTAGTGTAACCATTCGTTACGCCTTCAATCATATTAGAAATCAAAGAACGATATAAACCGTGCATAGAACGGTGACGCTTTTGATTAGTTGGTCTTGTTACAGTTAATACACCATCTTCAATACCTACACCCAAATCTGGGTCAACCTGCTGCATTAATTCACCTTTAGGGCCTTTTACAGTCACTAAATTTCCTTTGCTCACATTGATTTGAACACCAGCAGGAACGTTCATTGGTAATTTTCCTATCCTAGACATTACTCAAATATTATTCGTTTGAAAATAAAAGGAAAGACAAGTTCATATCAAACTCAATTTACAAAATCATGTTTGAATCTGATTTGAAATTGAATTTCATTAATATACGTAGCAAAGTAGCTCTCCTCCTACATTCTCGTTACGAGCCTGCTTATCAGTCATTAGACCTTTAGAGGTAGATACAATACAAATACCTAAACCATTAATGATTCTAGGAATGTTATCAGCCTTAGCATATTTTCTTAAACCTGGTTTACTGATTCTGCCTAGTTTTTGGATAACTGGCTTTTTTGAAGCTGGGTCATATTTCAAGGCAACATTAATAGTTCCTTGTTTACCCTCATCAGTAAATCTATATTTTAGGATGTATCCTTGATCGTAAAGAATCTCAGTGATACTCTTCTTTAAGTTAGAGGCAGGAATAGCCACAATCTTGTGCCCAGCAGTTTGGGCATTCCGAATGCGTGTTAAATAATCCGCAATTGGATCTGTCATTGTTAAAATTTTAATTTACCAGTATAGCCTTGTAAAACGGTACACGGTTCACGGTGAACGGTTAAATCGTACAGTTGTACAAATCTATTAAGGCTACTTAATAAATAATATCGAGTTAATACTTAAAATTAACTCGCATTTTAATTATCGTTAGTTATTTACCTTCGCTTGGAACAATTTCCACCCTAGTAATAACTTTCAATTTAAATCTTAAAATTAGTAGACTATATATTATTCTTAATGAATAATAGTTGACTACTCTACAGGTAGCATACTTGAATAAAGCATTAAAAAGTAAAGTTGATTACCAACTTGCTTTTCTTACACCTGGAATTTTACCTTCTAAAGCCATCTTTCTGAAAGCAACACGAGAGATACCGAACATTCTCATGTATCCTTTTGGACGACCACTTAATTTACAACGGTTGTGCAAACGGATTTTATTAGAATTTCTTGGAAGTTTATCCAAGGCATCCCAATCTCCTGCTTCTTTAAGCTGCTTACGTAAATCTGCATATTTTGCAACTAAACGCTCGCGCTTTCTTTCTCTGGCAATAACTGATTTTCTAGCCATCTTAATTATGGTTTCCCCGATTTATCGGGATTTATAATGTGGTTTTCAATTAAATGATATAGTATTCAACATACATCATCATCTAACCTATCAACCATTAATTATTTTGCATTTTTGAAAGGCATACCCAATGCCTTTAATAAAGCATAAGCTTCTTCATCAGTGTTAGCGGAAGTTACAAATGTAATATCCATACCTGTGATTTTGTTAATCTTGTCTAGGACAATCTCTGGGAATATGATTTGCTCAGTAATTCCCATTGAATAGTTACCTCTACCGTCAAAACTCTTATCATTAACACCTCTAAAGTCACGAACCCTTGGTAATGCAACAGCAATCAAACGATCTAAGAATTCATACATTCTATCTTGTCGTAAAGTTACTCTTGTACCAATTGGCATTCCTTCTCTCAACTTAAAGTTAGAGACAGAAATTTTGGCTTTAGTGGAAACTGCCTTTTGACCTGCAATCATCGTCATTTCATTCAAAGCATTCTCTACCATCTTCTTATCTTGAGTGGCAGCACCAACACCTTGATTTAAACAAATCTTTTGCAATTTAGGCACTTGCATGATGGATTTGTACTGGAATTGTTCTTTCAACTTTCCAATAACCTCATCATTATACTTTGATCTTAATCTAGGAACGTAGCTCATTATCTAATAATTTCTCCTGATTTCTTTGAAAATCTTACCAATTTACCATCTACCAATTTACGGCCAACTCTAGTTGGTTCCCCTGATTTAGGGTCAACTAACATTAAGTTAGAAATGTGAATCGGAGCAGGAACCTCATTGATTCCTCCAGGGTTATCCTGAGTTGGTTTGGTATGCTTTTTAACAATATTTACATCTGAAACAATTGCACGTTGCTTACCAGGGAATATTTCCAGCACATCGCCTTCTTCCCCTTTATAAGCACCTGCAATTACAAGCACTTTGTCTCCTTTCTTGATATTCAATTTTGGAGACTTTTTTGATTTAGTATTAGCCATCGCTATTCTTTAGTTTAATAGTACTGTTAATGAATTAAAGTACCTCTGGAGCTAATGAAACAATTCTCATATAATCTTTATCTCTCAACTCTCTTGCTACAGGTCCGAAAATACGAGTTCCTCTAGGTTCTCCACCAGCATTTAATAAAACAACTGCGTTATCATCAAAACGGACATAAGAACCGTCTTTTCTACGAATCTCTTTTTTGGTTCTAACGATTACTGCTTTAGAAACAGTACCTTTTTTCAAACCACCAGGAGAAGCATCTTTCACGGTACAAACGATTTCGTCACCGATGGATGCATAGCGACGCTTCGAGCCACCTAATACGCGGATACATAGCACTTCTTTCGCGCCACTATTATCAGCTACTTTTAATCTTGATTCTTGTTGTATCATTACACTTTCTTTATCCTTGTGGTATTAGAACTAACCACCGCTTTTAAAAGAAAAATATTTAGTATTACAAGTAGGGAATTTCGAAGATGGAGAAAATAACTCGCCATTCGAAAACCATAACTCGCAATGTTACTTTGCTCTTTCGATAACTTCTATTAAACGCCATTTCTTGCGCTTACTTAATGGACGCGTTTCCATTATTTTTACTGTATCTCCTTCATTACAGGTATTTTCCTCATCGTGAGCGACAAGTTTTTTAGTTCGCTTAAGCGACTTTCCGTAAATCGGGTGCTGAATTTTACGTTCAATGGAAACAGTAATTGACTTTTCCATTTTAGAGCTAGTCACAATACCAACTCTTGTTTTTCTTAAATTTCTTTCTACTGACATAAAAATTATTGTTTGATTGTTGGATTGTTAAATTGTTCTGATTGTAAATAGCTTATATAGCAATCATACAATCATTCCTGCCTACCGAGGCAGGCAATCAATACAATCATTATGCTTTTCTTCTTCTAGCTCTAATCTTTGAACGACCAGCTACTTGCTCAGAAGTCATTTTCTCCATTTCTCGTCTTCTTACCTCTGTCTTCAATCGAGCAACATCTCTTCGAGTTTCTCTCAATTGTAAAGGATTATCTAATCCTTTGATAGTATGATCGAACTCGAGTTTTTGATAGGCAGCTTGTGTTGCCGCTAATTCATTTACTAATTCTTCCTCAGTAAATTCTTTTAATTCCAAAAATTTTTTACTTGCCATTATAATTATGGTTTGTTGAGTAGGAATTAGTAAGCGTTATAAAAACACTTAGTAGCTACTCGAAAAATTTTAAATTTAACCTACGTAATCAGGTCTGATTGTGAATTTCGTTAAAACAGGCAATTTTTGAGCTGCAAGTCTTAAAGCTTCTTGTGCTACTTCTAAAGGCACACCATCCAACTCAAACATGATTTTTCCTGGCTTAATAGGACAAACATAATGGTCTAATCCACCTTTACCTTTACCCATCCGAACTTCTAAAGGCTTAGAGGTAATCGGCTTATCAGGAAATACCCGAATCCATACCTTACCTTCTCTCTTCATATATCTAGTCAGCGCAATCCGCGCTGCTTCAATCTGACGACTGGTCAATCTCCCTGCAGTAACCGCTTTTAAGGCAAAAGATCCAAAGGAAATTTTGTTGCCACGGTAAGATAGGCCATTATATCGGCCTTTCATCTGCTTTCTATATTTCGTCCTTTTCGGTTGTAACATTTCTGAAAAGTTTAGATTTTATTAAATACTTTTAAAAAAGTAATTTATATATTAGATTAGTGTTTTAGTTAGGTAGTAATCCCTGTAAACACTAGAAAATTAGCTATTTTCATGCAAATTTACGCTTTCCTTGAAAAGCTGCGCAAAGTTACACTTTTTTTATGGATTCTCCTAACGTCTACCGCCTTGATTTCCACCACGATTTCCACCTCTTCCACCACGATTTCCGCCTCTTCCACCACGGTTTCCACCTCTTTGATTTCCACCTTTTTTAGGTGCAGGCGTGCTAAATAAATCACGCTTCCCTAAAACCTCTCCTTTACAAATCCATACTTTGATACCTAATTTACCATATACGGTTAAGGCTTCTACTAAAGCATAGTCAATATCTGCTCTGAAAGTATGCAAAGGTGTTCTACCTTCTTTGTACTCTTCAGAACGAGCCATTTCCGCACCATTCAATCTACCAGAGATTCTAATCTTAATTCCTTCGGCACCTGCTCTAATAGTTGACTGAATAGCCATCTTAATAGCTCTTCGGTAATTAATTCGAGATTCTACTTGCTTAGCAATAGATTCACCTACGATATAGGCATCCATTTCTGGCTTTCTAATCTCAATGATATTAATTTGTACGTCAGAATTAGTTAACTTCTTGAGCTCTTCTCGGATTCGGTCAACTTCAGAACCACCTTTACCGATAATAATACCAGGTCTAGAAGTATTGATAGTTACAGTAATTCGTTTAAGGGTACGCTCGATACCGATTCGGCTAATACCTCCTTTTTGAACTCTCGCTCTAAGGTATTTTCTAATCTCTTCATCCTGAACAACCTTATCACCGAAGTTCTTACCACCGTACCAGTTAGATTCCCAACCTTTGATGTATCCTAAACGATTACCTATTGGATTTGTCTTTTGACCCATAATTACTTGGATAAAATGTAAAGTTAAAAATGTGTTTTAGCTAGATAAATTAGGTACATTTAGTTCCCAAAATATTCACGCACATCTATATATTTACTTATTACTTAATTTTTTATTCTTCAGCAAGTTCAGCAATATCTTCTTCCTCTTCTTCCGCATCAGGTAAAGCATCTCTATTCTCTACCACTAATGTTACGTGGCAAGAATGCTTTCTGATTCTATGCGCTCTACCATGAGGTGCAGGTCTGAATCGCTTTAATTGAGATCCAGCATCAGCGAAAGCAGTTTTGATATACAAATCGTAATCATCTGCATTCTCGATTCCACCAGTTTTGTATTCCCAGTTAGCAATAGCAGATAATAATAGTTTTTCTAACCATTCTGCAGATTCCCGCTTGGTAAATCTCAATAAATTCAAGGCAGTTTCAATATCCTTTCCTCTTATATTGTCCACTACTTGGCGCATTTTGCGCACAGACATTGGAACACTTTTTAATTTAGCTACCGCTTCCATCTTAAATGAAATTTAAAATGTAAAATTGAAAATGTAAAATTTAAAAGTATTTGTTACTACTAAATTTTAAATCGTGAATTTTACAGCTATTATAAGTTAATGCTTATCAAATTTTGAGTGGTCACCAATCTCCAGTCACCAATCACTATTATCGCTTCTTACCACCGTGTCCTCTAAAGTTCCGTGTTGGAGAAAATTCTCCTAACTTATGACCAACCATATTTTCTGTAACAAATACAGGAATAAAAGTTTTGCCATTATGAACAGCAATTGTTTCCCCAACCATGTCAGGAATAATCATGGATGCTCTTGACCATGTTTTAATGACTGTCTTTCTATTGGACTCTTTAGCCTTCGCTACTTTATTCAATAATTTATGAAATACGTAAGGCCCTTTTTTTATTGATCTTGCCATTTTATATTATGGTTTGGTAAACAGTATTTTGAATTTCAATCACCGCTTACGGTTTTTACTGCTTATTTTTTCTTAGTCTTTCTCTTAGAGATAATCAACTTAGTAGAATGCTTCTTATTATTACGAGTTTTCTGACCTTTTGCCATGATACCCGTTCTTGATCTTGGGTGACCACCAGAAGCTTTACCTTCACCACCACCCATTGGGTGATCGACTGGATTCATTGCCACACCTCTCACTCTAGGTCTTCTACCAATCCATCTTCTTCTACCTGCTTTACCAAAAACAGTCAAACCGTGATCAGGATTAGAAGTTGTACCAACAACTGCTTTACAAGTCAATAAGATTCTTCTAACTTCACCAGAAGGCAGTTTTACAGAAGCATATTTTCCTTCTCTACCAGTTAAAGTAGCATAAGTTCCAGCACTTCTTGCTAAAGCAGCACCTCTTCCTGGTGTTAATTCGATAGCATGAATAGATGCACCTAAAGGAATATCTGCTAAGTATAAAGCATTACCAGTAACTGGTGTTGCTCCTTTACCAGACATAATAGAATCGCCTACCTTCAATCCGTTTGGCGCAATGATATATCTCTTCTCCCCGTCGCTATACTGCACTAATGCAATATATGCACTACGGTTTGGATCGTATTCAATTGTCTTGACTTCCGCTGCTACGCCTTCCTTATTTCTCTTGAAGTCAATAATTCGGTATTTTCTCTTGTGACCACCACCGATGTTTCGGACAGTCATCTTACCAGAGTGGTTACGACCACCTGACTTCTTAAGACCAACAGTTAAGCTTTTTTCTGGCTTACTAGCTGTTATCTCAGAAAAAGTATTACCTACTCTAAATCTACTACCGGGTGATACCGGTTTATACTTCTTTACTGGCATTTCCTATGAATTTAAAATTTTGCCTGAATAGTTGTCAATTACTGATGTTTATTCACCTTTGCTAACAACTTTTTTCTAGAAGTCAGAAATCAGACCGCAAATTAAAATTTACTGTCAGAAGTCAGACTTAAGATATTATTACAAGTTGATAGAAATCTGACACCTGACAATCCATTTCATGGATGTCTGACATCTGACTTCTGCTTAAATATCGCCGTACAAATCAATTTCTTCACCAAAAGCTAATCTTACAATTGCCTTTTTGAAAGAAGACTTACGACCTCTTTGTACCCCTTTCTTCGTATTTCTAACTTTAGCTTTAGAAGGCATAATCATTGTATTCACATTTTCTACAGCTACATTATAAGCTGCTTCTACTGCTTTTTTGATTTCTACCTTATTTGCCTTTTTATCTACTTTGAAGGTGTATTTATTTTGATCATCGATTAAAGCACTAGACTTTTCTGTGATCATCGGCTTGATTAATACTTTCTTTGCCATTTTATTAAAGGTTTAGAGGTTGAAAGGTGTAGAGATATAGAGGTTTAACCCTCTGTTTCTAAACGAGCCAACCATTTAACTCACTAATTAGGATAAGGATGCAACGATTTTCTCAACTGCTCCTTCAGATAATACTAATGTACCTGAATTCATCACTTCATAAGTATTCAATTCGGCAGCTGCAACAACACCTGCTTTTTGAACATTACGACTAGACAATAATACATTATTATCATAATCGCCTAGCACTAATAGTGACTTACCATCTGTACAACCAAGACCATTCAACACGTTGATATAATCTTTAGTTTTAGGTGCATCAAAAGTAAAGTTTTCAACAACTTTTACTTGACCACTAGCTAATTTGCTGGCAATCGCTGAACGTCTAGCAACTAATTTTACTTTTCTGTTCAACTTTTGAGTATACTTTCTAGGTCTAGGTCCAAACATTCTACCACCACCTCTCATCGTTCCACTCTTGACACTACCAGCCCGAGCAGTACCCGTTCCTTTTTGTCGCTTAATCTTCTTAGTGGAAGCAGTAATTTCACCTTTTTCCTTTGCCTTATGCGTACCTTGACGTTGTGCAGCTAAGTATGCTTTTACAGCTAAGTAAACTGCATGCTCATTAGCTTCGCCAAAAAGATTGTCTGGTAAATCTACTGATCGACCTGTTGACCCTCCGCTTATGTTTAATACGTCCAGTTTCATTTTCTGAAATATTTTATGATTGTATGACTGTATGATTGTTTGATTGTTGAAATGTGAAACTACAATCCTACAATCGTTACAATTATTTCAATCTTAACTATTTTTCTAAAATCACGAATGAACCTTTGTGACCAGGAATTGCTCCTTTAACTAGTACTAAGTTTTGGTCTGCAAAAATCTTTACGATTTCTAAGTTCTTCACTTTAACTCGGTCATTTCCCATTCTACCAGCCATTCTCATTCCTTTGAAAACTTTCGCTGGATAAGAAGCAGCACCGATAGAACCTGGGGCTCTTTGTCGGTTATGCTGTCCGTGAGTAGCATCGTTAACCCCTTTAAAGTTATAACGTTTAACAACCCCTTGGAAACCTTTACCTTTTGAAGTACCAATAGCACTTACAAAATCTCCTTCTTCAAAAACATCCGCAGCCGTAATAATATCACCTGCTTCTTTATTGATTTCAAAGTCTCTGAACTCTACTACCTTTCTTTTTGGCGCTGTTCCAGCCTTATCGAAATGGCCTTGTAGTGCTTTGGAAGTGTTCTTAGCCTTCTTCTCGCCGAAACCTAATTGCAATGCATCGTATCCGTCAGTATCTGCTGTCTTCTTTTGTGTAATCACACAAGGACCTGCTTCAACAATAGTACAAGGAATGTTTCGTCCGTCTTCACCGAAGACGCTGGTCATGCCAATTTTCTTACCGATGATTCCGTTCACGTTTAAATATTTTGAATCTTGTAATAGTCATTAGTTTATAGGTCAATGATCATTAGCGTTTCAGGTACAGAATACAGAAACTAACAATCTATGACTAATGACTAGTCATCAAGATTGATTATTATCAGAATAAAAGTTAAATTAAAAAGGAAGGAAGAGTAAAAAAGATGGGTAGATAAAAACCGACAAATCTATAATTACTATTCACCAATCGCTAATTATTAGGTTAATTTAACTTGAATGTCAACACCACTCGGAAGTTCCAGTTTAGACAGTGCGTCGACTGTCTTTTGGGTTGGAGTGTATATCTCTATTAGGCGTTTGTGAGTCCGCATCTGAAACTGCTCCCGAGATTTCTTGTTAACGTGAGGTGAACGTAACACAGTAAAAATCTTCTTGTCGGTTGGCAGCGGAATCGGACCAGTTACAACTGCACCACTGTTACGAACTGTTTTTACAATTTTTTCTTTTTTCTTGTCAACTAAATTGTGATCGTAAGAGCGAAGCTTAATTCTAATCTTTTGATTCATAACCTTTTAGTATAAAATTTAATCCGTAAATTTCGGAGTGCAAAAGTACTACTTTTTAATAGTTTTTACAAGTCCAACATTTACTATTTTTAGGTTAGAATTAATGTTTATTTGCTACAATTCTATTGTTAATACTTAAACAATAGAATATTTTACAAAACAACATTATTCCAATATTTTAATGCTATAATTAAGCCCTTTGGCTTTAGCTTACACTTCATTAGAAAAATAATAATATCTAAAAAAGTGTGTAATAGGCAGATAAATCAACTAAAAATAGTCAATTTATCTGCACTTATATTTTTAGGCTGTAATACCTTTTGCTTTTTCAATTACTGCTTTAGCAATTCCTTTCGGTGCCGCAGCGTAGTGTGAGAACTCCATAGAAGAAGAGGCTCTACCAGAAGTAATCGTTCTTAGGTGTGTTACATAACCGAACATTTCAGATAAAGGAACATCCGCCTTGATAATCGTAGCATTGTTCTTCATGTCTTGACCTTTAATCAATCCACGTCTTCTGTTCAAGTCACCAATTACACCACCAGTATATTCTTCAGGAGAAGTTACTTCTAACTTCATGATTGGCTCTAATAATTCAGGTCTACAAGATTTAGCAGCAGCTTTGAAGCCTTCTTTTGCACATAATTCAAAAGCAATTGGCTTTGAATCGACTGCGTGCATAGAACCATCAAATACTCTAACTTTCATAGCATCCATACTGTAACCAGCTAAGATACCATTATCCATCATTGCTCGGAAACCATCTTTGATTGGCTTGACGTAGTTCTTATCAATAGAACCACCAACAATAGACCATTCAAATTCTAATTTCTCTTTGCCTGATTTGAAATCATCAGATTCTAAGAATTCTTCAGACGCAGGGCCTAATTCGAATTCCATATCTGCAAATAAACCAGAACCACCTGACTGCTTCTTTAATTTCTCTCTATGAGCAACCTGCTTCGTCAATGCCTCTCTATAATTTACTTGAGGCTCTCCTTGGTTCACTTCTACTTTAAATTCTCTTCTCAAACGATCAACGATAATTTCAAGGTGTAATTCACCCATACCACTGATAATAGTTTGATTTGTTTCTTCGTCGAATTTAGCGTGGAAAGTTGGATCCTCTTCTGTTAATTTTGCTAAAGCCATCCCCATTTTCTCCACATCTTTCTGCGTCTTAGGCTCAATTGCAATACCGATTACAGGATCAGGGAAAGTCATACTTTCTAAGATAATTTGATTGTTCAAATCACATAAAGTATCCCCCGTCTTAATATCCTTAAATCCTACTGCTGCTGCAATATCTCCAGCTCCTACCTGTGTCATCGCCTCTCTATCATTAGAGTGCATTTGGTAGATTCTAGAAATACGCTCTTTCTTACCAGAACGAGTATTCATGACGTAAGAACCAGCATCCAATGTACCAGAATAAACACGGAAGAAAGCTAAACGACCAACAAATGGGTCCGTAGCAATCTTAAATGCTAATGCTGCAAATGGCTCACTATCAGCAGGTTTTCTAAGGATAGTTTCTTCAGTTTTAGGATCAGTACCTTCAACTGCTTCAATATCTAATGGAGAAGGCATAAATGCACAAACTGCATCTAATACTGCTTGAACTCCTTTATTTTTGAAAGCTGTACCACACATCATTGGAATCAAACTCATGTCGATAACCGCTGCTCTCAATGCACCACGAATTTCTTCTGCAGTTAATGAATCAGGATCATCAAAGTATTTTTCCATCAACGTCTCATCATACTCTGCTACCGCTTCTAATAAAAATTCTCTTTGTTCTGCAACTGTATCTACTAAATCTTCAGGAATGTCAATCTCCTCGTAAGTCATTCCTCTATCGTGCTCATTCCAGATAATTGCTTGATTTGTAATCAAATCAACAACTCCTTTAAACTCATCTTCGTTACCGATAGGTACTTGTAAAGGAACAGGATTTCCACCCAACATTTCCTTAACTTGCTTTACAACTTCAAAGAAGTTAGCACCTTGACGGTCCATTTTATTAACAAATCCAATTCTTGGTACGCTATATCTTTCCGCTTGTCTCCAAACTGTTTCAGATTGTGGCTCTACACCAGATACTGCACAGAATAAGAAAACCATACCATCCAATACTCTTAAAGAACGCTCCACCTCAACTGTAAAGTCAACGTGACCTGGCGTATCAATAATATTAATTGGATATTCTTGGTCTTTCCAAGTCCAGCTAGTTTTAGTAGCCGCAGAAGTAATGGTGATACCTCTCTCTTGTTCTTGCTCCATCCAATCCATGGTAGCAGCACCATCGTGTACTTCACCAATCTTGTGGCTAATACCAGTATAATAAAGAACCCGCTCGGTAGTGGTAGTCTTACCTGCATCAATGTGTGCAGCGATACCAATGTTCCTCGTATAAGTTAAATCTTTTGCCATGACAACGACCTAAAAGGAATTAATTAGTTAAAAAATGAGTTTAAGAATCTGTTGTTTGTTGATTAACGTTTGTCTAAGCCTGCTCGTTTATCTCTATTATATGATAGGAATTGTTTGATTATTAATATTGCTATATTGTTGAGTCGATACTTAAAGAAACGAAGACAACAATAAAACAATAAAATATTATAACAATTTTCTCTTATACTTTAAAGTGTGCAAATGCTCTATTAGATTCTGCCATTTTGTGCGTATCTTCTTTACGCTTTACAGCAGCTCCTTCACCTTTACTCGCTGCCATTACTTCGGCAGCTAATTTTTCAGCCATTCCTTTTCCACTACGTTTTCTAGAGAAACCAATCATCCATTTCATACCAATAGATAACTTTCTATTAGGTCTGATTTCTACAGGAATTTGGAAAGTTGCCCCACCAATACGCTTACTTCTTACTTCCACTTGTGGCATGATATTATTCAATGCTTTCTTCCAGATAGCATGCTCATCACCGCCCATCTTTTCCTTGATAATATCCATAGCTCCGTAGAATACAGCAAAGGCAGTACTCTTCTTACCAGAGAACATTAAGTTATTGACGAATTGTGTTACCAAAGCATCTTGATATCTTGGGTCTGGTGTGATTACTCTTACTTTAGGTTTTCTTTTACGCATTTCCCTGAGGAATTTTTGCGGTCAGCCATAAATGATGTCCGCTATAGTTAGAAAAAATAAAATCAATTAAAAAAATTAGCTAATACTTACTTCTTCTTAGCTGCTTTAGGACGCTTAGCACCATACTTAGAACGACTCTGTGTTCTATCTGCTACACCCGCTGTATCTAATGCTCCTCTGACAATCGTATAACGTACACCAGGTAAATCTTTTACTCTACCTCCTCTAATCAATACGATTGAGTGCTCTTGTAAGTTGTGACCTTCACCAGGAATGTAGGCAATCACCTCAATACCATTCGTCAATCTTACTTTTGCTACTTTTCTAAGTGCAGAGTTAGGCTTCTTAGGTGTAGTTGTATAAACACGAGTACACACCCCTCTTTTCTGAGGACATGAGTCTAAAGCACGAGATTTACTCGCTTCAACTATCTTTTTTCTTCCTTTTCTGACTAACTGGTTAATAGTAGGCATATTCTATGCTATTGTTTTATTAAAAAGAGGTACTTATTAAGAAGTACGTATTTTCCTTTGTTTTAAAGGTTTTTTATGGGTTTAAAAACCCACCTTTTCCAAAGCGAATGCAAAGGTACGATTATTTCTGTATTAAACAAAAATTAAATTGCAAATTTTTATAAGGTTTTATTTAAAAAAAAGAAGTGGTAAGTATGCAGGTTGTTTTAGGAGATATTATATGGTAGGAATGTATATATTGGGGAATAGGATTTGG